>JABWBL010000171.1 GCA_013360535.1 Planctomycetaceae bacterium | reverse complement strand
GAGCGCGCCCGCGGCGGCGGCTCCTGCAGTTCCGGCGAGCACGCCGGCGGCGAAGCCCGCGCAGCGCGCCGCTGGACTGCGCGAAGAACAGGCCGTGCCGATGACACCGATGCGCAAGCGCATCGCGGAGCGGCTCGTGCAGGCGCAGCACACCGCCGCGATCCTCTCGACCTTCAACGAGATCGACATGAGCGAGGTGATGGCGCTGCGCAAGCAGTTCCAGGACCGCTTCGTCGAGCGCCACAAGACCAAGCTCGGCTTCATGTCGTTCTTCGTGAAGGCCGCGATCGAGGCGCTCAAGGAATTCCCGGCGGTCAACGCCGAGATCCGCGGCGACCAGATCGTGTACCGCAACTACTACGACGTCGGCATCGCGGTCGGCGGCGGCAAGGGCCTCGTGGTCCCGATCCTGCGCAACGCCGAGCGCATGGGCTTCGCCGAGGTCGAGCTCGCCATCGCGGAACTCGGCAAGCGCGCGCAAGAGAACCGCCTGACGCTCGACGAGCTCACCGGCGGCACGTTCACGATCTCCAACGGCGGCATCTACGGCTCGCTGCTCTCGACGCCGATCCTCAATCCCCCGCAGTCGGGCATCCTCGGCCTGCACGCGATCCAGGAGCGCCCGGTCGCGCTCAACGGGCAGGTCGTGATCCGGCCGATGATGTACGTCGCGCTGAGCTACGACCACCGCCTGATCGACGGGCGCGAGGCGGTGACGTTCTTGAAGCGCATCAAGGAACTGGTCGAGAACCCGACGCGCCTGCTGCTCGAGGTCTAGCTCATGACGAACTCACACGACCTCGTGGTGATCGGCGCGGGCCCCGGCGGTTACGTCGCGGCGATCCGCGCGGCGCAGCTCGGCCTCAACGTCGGCGTGATCGAGAAGGAGAGTCGCCTCGGCGGCACGTGCCTGCGCATCGGCTGCATCCCGAGCAAGGCGCTGCTGGAGTCGAGCGAGCTGTTCCACGAGACGAAGCACTCGTTCGCGGGGCATGGCATCGTCGCGAAGGAAGTCGCGCTCGACCTCAAGGCGATGCTCGCGCGCAAGGACGGCGTCGTCGATCAGCTCACCAAGGGCATCGCGGGGCTGCTCAAGAAGAACAAGATCACGCGCTACGAAGGCCTCGGTCGGTTCACCGGTCCGGGCGCGGTCGAAGTCGTCGCGGCCGATGGAAAAGTGACGGCGCTCACGGCGAAGAACGTGCTGATCGCGACCGGTTCGACGAGCGCGACGCTCAAGGGCATCGAGCTCGACGGCGACAAGGTCGGCACGAGCACCGAAGCGCTCTCGTGGCCCGCGGTGCCCGGTCACCTCGTCGTGATCGGCGCCGGAGCGATCGGCCTCGAGCTCGGCAGCGTGTGGTGCCGCCTCGGCGCGAAGGTGACGGTGCTCGAGTACCTCGACCGCATCCTGCCCGCGAACGACGCCGAGATCGCGAAGGACGCGCAGAAGGTGCTCGCGAAGCAGGGCCTCACGTTCAAGCTGGGCGTCAAGGTCACTGGCGCACGCGCGACGAAGGATGGCGCTGTGGTCGAGATCGAAGGCCAGCAGCCGATCACCTGCGACCGCGTGCTCGTCTCCGTCGGCCGCAAGCCGCACACCGAGGGGCTGGGGCTCGACAAGGTCGGCATCACGCTCGATCCGAAGGGCCGCATTCCCGTCGACGCTCACTTCCGCACGGCCGCTGCTGGCGTGTTCGCGATCGGCGACGTGATCCCGGGCCCGATGCTCGCGCACAAGGCCGAAGAAGAAGGCGTCGCCTGCGTCGAGCACATCGTCACCGGCTACGGGCACGTCAACTACGACGCGATTCCCAACGTCGTGTACACGCACCCCGAGGTCGCGGGTGTCGGCAAGACCGAGGAAGAGCTCGTCGCCGCGGGCATCCCGTACCGCAAAGGCGCCTTCCCGTTCCTCGCCAACGGCCGCGCCAAGGCGCTCGGCCAGACCGACGGCAAGGTGAAGATCCTCGCGCACAAGGAGACCGATCGCATCCTCGGTGTGCACATCCTCGGGCCGCGCGCTGGCGACCTGATCGCGGAGGCGGTGGCAGCGATGGAGTTCGGCGCGTCGGCCGAGGATCTTGCGCGCACGTGCCACGCGCACCCGACGCTCGCCGAGGTCGTCAAGGAAGCCGCGCTCGCCGTCGACGGCCGCGCGCTGCACATCTAGAGAACGCGGAATACCGAGCCAGAGCAATTTTTCCAGCAAACAGCGACGGGTGTCGCCGGCGGCGCCGGCGACACCCGTCGCTGTTTGCTGGAAAAATTGCTCTGGCTCGGTATTCCGCGTTCTCGCGCGGCGGCGCGTGCGGTTCGTCGCCTACTTGCAGCGCGCGATCAGCGCCTTGTTGAGCGCGACGTACTCGTCCTTGATGCCGCCCTGCGCCTTCTCGGCCAGCGCGAGCGACTGCTCCGCGGCCGCGGTCGCGCCCTTCTTGTCGCCGGACTTCTCGAGGATCAGGCCCTTGCGGTACAGCATCCAGAACGCCTCCGGCTGCTCGGCGAGCCCCGCTTCCATCCACGCCAGCGCCTGCTTCAGGTCGAGGTCGTGCTCGTAATAGAACATCGCCGCCTGGAACCAGGGCTTCTTGCCCTCGCCCTTCATCGCGGCCTCGATCTGCGGCCGCACGACGCCGACGACGTCGACGGCGAGCGGGATGCTGACACGCGTGGTCTCCCAACGAATGTCGAGCGTCGCCGACTCGTCGCGCAGGCTGCCGAAGCCGAGCTCGAGCGTCTCGACCGCCTCGGCGAGCTTCGTAGGCTTGACCTTGATGCGCACCTGATCGTCCTTCGCGTCGTAGCTGTACGCGCCCCACTGGCCCGTCACCTTGCTCAGGATCACGGTCCACTCACCCGCCTCGGGAATCGTGAACAGCGCGTACTTGCCCGCGGGCACCTCGGCGCCGCCGAACTTCACGGCCGTGCTGAACGAGAGCGCGGTCGCCGTGTTCGCGCCCGTGCGCCAGACCTGACCGTAGGGCACGAGCTCGCCGAAGATCTTGCGGCCCTTGACGCTGGGGCGCGCGTAGGTGACCGAGAAGTCGGTGAGCCCGATGCGCTGCTCGACCTTGGCGGACGGACTGGCGGCGGGCACCTCGAGCTTGGGCGCGTTCTGCGCGGTGGCGGTCGCCGAAGCGACGGCGGCGGCAGAGGAGAGCGCGACGAGGAGAGCCGAACGGACGAACGTGGAGATCATGGAGCGACCTGCGAGACGGGGTAGGAGGAAACGAACGCGCACCATGCTCCCCATCCGCAGGGTCCAAAATCAATGCCGGAGCCGTGGAGCGAGCCCCGCACCCCGCGGCAGGCCCCGTCAGATCGACAGGGCCCCCGACAGCACGATCCCGAAACAAACCGAGTTGAGCAGCAACGTGAGGGCGGCGCCGATCCCGAGCCCATCGAGCGTCCGCCGTCGCTTGAAGTGCGCGGCGAGCATGCAGGCTGGCCAGATCCACAGGGCCTGAAGCACGCCGATGAACAGAAACGGGATGAATCCCGCCTTCGCATCGTCACGCAGCAGCGTGGAGATGCCCACGCAGAGCGCCAGCGCGACGGCATGCAGCACGAGCGTCAACCCAAGCCCGAGCAGCACGGAGCCCGCCTTCTGGTCCGCCCCTTCGCTCATCCCGGGCCTTGCCAAGCGCCCGTGAAGCCGAGCAAGAGCACGCCGAAACAGGCGGCGTTCAGCAGGAACGTGATGCCGCCGACGATCAGGATGCCGGTCAACGTCTTGTTGCGCTTCAAGGCGAAAGCGAACGCCGCAGCGGGCCCCAGATACACCAACTGCGTCACGCCGACGAAGAGGAACGGCACGAGCCCCACTCCCACCTCCTCGAGAAACAGGGCGGCAAACGCGCAACAGAGCACCACCGCGAGGCCGTGCAGGCCCACCGCGAGCAGGAATCCGAGCAGGACCGAACCGGAGCTTCGAGGTTCTTCGATCATGACTTGCGCTGTCAGCCTGTCAGCCGACGCCTCGCAAGGCGAGCCACAGACCGACAATGTTGAACACGATGGTGACTCCGCCTGCGCAGAGCAAGCCGACGAGCGTGCGCCAGCGCTTTCGCCAGGCCGCCACGATCCCTGCGGGCGCCAGGTACAGCCACTGTGTCCCACCGATCCACATCAAGGGCCACAGTCCCATTCCAGGCCCCTCGAACAGGGAACTCCCGAAGGTCAGGCACACGGCCGCGAACGCGAAATGCAACGCCAGCGCGAGACCCACTCCGAGCAGCACCGTTCCGGAGTTCCTCGCCGTGTCCGCTTGCATCCCGTTCCTCATCTGCCCAACGCGATCCCGGCCATCGAGACACCCAAACACGCGGCGTTCAAGAGGAACGTCACCGTCGCGCCGATCAGCAAGCCGCGCGCGGTCAGGCGTCGCTTCCGGGAAATGGCGATCAAGTACGCCGGGAGCATGTACACGAGCTGCAGGACTCCGACGAACAGCAGCACCAGGATCGGGCGGAGAGAGTCATTGAAGTCGAGAAGGGCGACGACGGCGACAAAGACAAAGTACGCGAGAATGTGCAAGAGGACGGTGAGCGCGATCCCTGCTTGCACCGAGTCAGGGCCGGACGAGCCGGGTTGGGGAACGTCCCGAGAGTGCGGAGGTTCCTCGTTCACCTTGCGCCTCCGGCGACGAGTGGAGCGAGGCGCGTGCGCTCGAGGTCGTCGCGATAGAAGAGGTTGTAGGTGTCGAACGGGATGATGCGCAGGTCGTGCGGATGCACGATGTGCACACAGCTCTTCTTGACCGAGCGCACGTCGAAGGAATGCGCGTCGAGGAACTGCAGGATCACGACGCGGAACAGGTTCTCGTAGCCGAGTCCGGCGGGCAACTCGACCTTGGGCAGGCAGCACAGCAGGTCCTTGAGGCTCGCGGCGCCCGACTGGGGCGAATGCGCCGTCGAGAACGCCGCGAAGAGCTTCGCCTGCAGCGTCCCATCGCGCTCGTAGGCGATCGTGTTGCGTCCACCTTCGATCAGGACCTTGGGGTCGATCAGGCCGGTGAGCGGGACCGTCTTGCCGTCGAGCTTGAGCGCATACGCCATCGCGATCGCGTCGGGGTGGCACGGCACGGGGAGCACGTCCTCCGGCCGGAAGACGCTCGTCTGCTCGAGCAAGCGTCGGCGCACTTCGGTCAGCGTGAGCCGGTCGCGCGCGCCGTCGAGCCCTTCGACGCGCCCGGCGTGCTGCACGGGCTGGAACGTGATGCCGCGCACGTTGCGCCACGTGAGCGCGTGCTCGACGAGCTTGCCGATCTCGCCGTCGTTGCGGCCGCGCGCGAGCGTGACCACGAGCGTCGTCGACACGCCGAGGCGCTCGAGCCGCTCCAGCGCCTGCCGGTGCACGTTGCGCGTGTCCGCGCCACGCAGCGCGAGCAGCGTGTCGCGCTCGAACGAATCGAACTGCAGGTACACCTCGAACCCGGGCATGTAGCCCGCGAGCTGGCGCGCGAAGTCCTCGTCCTGCGCGATGCGAATCCCGTTGGTGTTCACCATCAGGTGCCGGATCGGCCGGCGGCGCGCAGCGTCGAGAATCGCGAAGAACTCCGGGTGCAGCGTCGGTTCGCCGCCCGAGATCTGCACGACGTCGGGCTCGCCCTCGCTCTCGACGAGGGCATCGAGCATGCGCTCGACCTCCGCCAGCGAGCGCCAGTTCATGCGTTTCGGCCCGCTCGCCGCATAACACACCGGGCACTCGAGGTTGCAGCCGTCGCCGATCTCGATCAGCGTCAGGCACGAGTGCTGCTCGTGGTCCGCACACAGGCCGCAGTCGTAGGGACAGCCGTGCTTCACCGGCGTCTGGAAGCGCGTCGGCATTTCGGAGGGCTTGAGGAACACCTCGCGCGCACGGCGCCAATACTCGACGTCGTCGGCGATGAGCACGCGCTCCGCTCCGTGCTCCGGACAGCGCTTGAGCATCCAGACGCAGTCATCCTGGAAGACGAGCTTCGCGTCGACGCGCCGGAAGCACGTCGCGCAGATCGAGATCGCGATGTCGTAGTACTGATACGGCCGGACGCGGTCGGTCACCGGGAGACTCCGGGAAGAAGTTCGGGCGTGTGGCGCGCACGCCAGCGCAGGCGCCACAGGAGACCAGCGAGCGCCGCCCACTGCGTCGCGGCGAGACCGAAGTCCGCCGGGACGCTCGTGTACGGCTTCAGGAAGTCGACGAACACCCGGAAGGCCAGATATCCGCAGAAAAACGCGTCGAAACGCGCTCCCACGTTCCATCCGAACGCGCGGCGACGGCTCAGCACGAGCGCGAGACACCCGAGGAACACGATCTCGTAGAGCTGCGTCGGATGGCGCGCGACGCCATCTCCAAAGTCGACGCCCCAGGGCAGCGCGGTCGGCGTGCCGTACGTGTCATCGGTCAGTCCCGATACGAAACATCCGACACGCCCGACCATCATCGAGATGCACAGCGGCACGGCGAGCACGTCGCCCGTGCGCTCCACAATCCCCATGCGCGCCTTGGTGAGCTCGACCGCGAACGTGCCGCCGATCAGGCCGCCGACGATCGACTTGCCCCCCATCCACGCGAGCGCGTCTCCGTGCGCCAGCAGCTCCGGCAGGTGCTCGCCCCAATGCACGAGCTTCGATCCGAGCGCTGCGCCGAGCAGCGCAACGGCCGACAGTCGCCAGCGTGCATCGACGGAAACCGCGTCACCGTGGCTGCGTCGCGCACGCGCCACAAGCACGAAGCCCACGACATAGGCGGCGAGCTCGAACAGCGCGTGCGCCGACAGCGCGATCGAGCCGATCTGGATCGTCCACGGGAAGCTCACGGGGGCAAGCTACGACGACCGTCGCTTCGCCGCCAGTTGCAGTTCCGTCAGCGCTAGTCGCCGACCTCGGGAATCTGCGCGAGCAACTCCGCGAATCTCGGCCGCTCGCGCACGAGCGCCAGTTTTTCGGCATTTCTGGCCCGATTCCGGTCGTTGTACCCCGACTGGATCGCGAGCTCGAAGGTCGCCAGCGCCAGCTCGACCGCACGCTCCGCGCGTTCGGGATCGGCCGCCGCGCGCGCGGCCTGCGCGATCGCCCCGAGGATCTCGACCCCCTCGTACAGCACGTCGGAGCGCCGGGGCTCGAGCGCCAGGCTCTCCTCCGCCGTCTCCAGAGCCCGCGCGA
>JABWBL010000170.1 GCA_013360535.1 Planctomycetaceae bacterium | reverse complement strand
GTCGTTGCCCGCGCTGGCCTTCGCGGCGGCCGCGATCGCGTCCTGGATCGAGCCTTGCTCGCCGTAGTGCGTGCGGATCTTCTGGCGCAGCAGCTCCGCGTCCGCGATCACGCCGCGCACGTCGAGGCTGGTCGTGAAGCGCAGGTCCTCGAGCACCGCGGTGTTGAGCGGATCGCCGATCGCGACGACGAGCCGCCGCCCTTCGACCGCCAGCGGCAACACGCCGAAGGCGTGCGCCGTGTCGCCGTCGACCAGCGCGAGCGCGGCCTTCTCCGGCGTGGCCTTGGCGAGGTCGACCGTCTCGAGCCCGGCTTGTTCCGCGAGCGCGAGCGCGACGTCCGCGCTCGTCACGTGGCCGAGCTCGACGAGGATCTGTCCGATCAGGCCACCGCGCTTGCGCTGCTCGGCGAGCGCTTCCTGCACTTGCCCCTCGCGCACGACGCCGCGCGCCTTGAGGATCTGCCCGAGCGGACGCCGGCCGGCGCCGCTCGATCCTTGCGCCCCCGCGTTCACAGCCGCGCCTCGAGGTCCTTGGGATCCTGCGCCGCCTCGAGCGCCTCCGCGCGCCCGATCACGTCGCGCTTGACGAGGTCGTAGAGGTGGTCGTCGAGCGTGATCATGCCCATGCGCCGCGAGGTCTGGATCGTCGACGCGATCTTGTTCGTCTCCGCCTTGCGGATCAGGTTGCCGATCGCCGGCGTCATCAGCATCACCTCGAAGGCCGCGACACGCCCCTTGCCGTCCTTCTTCGCCATCAGCACCTGGCTGATGACCGCGACGATCGAGACGGAGAGCTGCGCGCGCACCTGCTCCTGCTGGTTGGTCGGATAGGCGTCGATGATGCGGTCGACGGTGCGCGCGGAGCCCGTCGTGTGCAGCGTGCCGAACACGAGGTGGCCCGTCTCCGCGGCCGTGATCGCGGCGGAAATCGTGTCGAGGTCGCGCATTTCGCCGACGAGCACGACGTCGGGGTCCTGGCGCAGCGCGCGCCGGATCGCCTCGGGGAAGCTCGGCACGTCGGCGCCGAGCTCGCGCTGCGTGACGATGCCCTTCTTGTGGCTGTGGTAGTACTCGATCGGGTCCTCGATCGTGATGATGTGCGCGTCGCGGTTGGTGTTGACCCAGTCGATCATCGTCGCGAGCGTCGTGGTCTTGCCCGAGCCCGTCGGACCGGTGACGAGGATCAGGCCACGCGGGCGCGTCAGCAGCTCCTTGCAGGCTTCCGGCAGTCCGATCTGGTCGAAGCTCAGGAGCTTGCTCGGGATCAGGCGCAGCACCGCCGACATGCGGCCACGCTGGCGGAAGACGCTGGCGCGGAAGCGGTTGCCCGAGGCGTGCGCGATGCCGAAGTCCGTCGTGCCGACCTCCGCGACCTCCGCGCGCTGGCGCTCGGTCGTCAGTTCGTTGCACAGGGCCTGCACGGCCGCGTCGTCGAGCACCGCCGCACCCGGCAGCGACACGAGGTCACCGTGGATGCGGATCACCGGCGGCCGGCCCGGATTGAGGTGCAGGTCCGAGCCGCCACGCTCGATCACCGCCCCGAGGAGTTCCATCGCGTTCAAGTCGTTCGCTCCTGTCGCCCTCAAAGAAAGCGTCGTTTGGGCCTGATCTTGCGCTACCTGCGCTCGTTGCCCGCGCGCGTGACGCGCAGGACCTCGGTCACCGTGGTCGAGCCCGCGAGCACCTTGCGCGCGCCGTCGGCGAGCAGCGGCTGCAGGCGCCGCGAGGAGAGCGCGGTCGCGCGCACTTCCTCGAGGCTCGCGCCGCGGAAGGTCAGCTCGCGCAGCACGTCGTCGAGCTCGAGCAGCTCGAACAGGCCGACGCGCCCGCGGTAGCCGGAGCCTTCGCAGTCGCGGCAGCCCTTGGGATGGCGCAGCTTGCGGTCGCCGTAGACCTTCGGGTCGAGCCCGAGCGCGAGCAGCTCCGCCTCGGTCGCCTGCGCGCTCGTCGCGCACGAGCACAGCTTCCGCACGAGGCGTTGCGCCATCACCGCCTGCACCGCCGCCGACACGAGGAACGGCTTGACGCCCATGTCGACCAGGCGCGTCAGCGCGCTGGCCGCGTCGTTGGTGTGCAAGGTCGAGAAGACGAGGTGGCCGGTGAGCGAGGCCTGGATCGCGATCTCCGCCGTCTCGAGGTCGCGGATCTCGCCGACGAGGATCACGTTCGGCGCCGAGCGCAGCATCGCCTTGAGCACACGCGCGAAGCTCAGGCCGATGCGCGGCGTCACCTGCACCTGGTTGATGCCCTTGATGTGGTACTCGACCGGATCCTCGGCCGTGATGATCTTCACGTCGGGGCGGTTGAGCTCGCCCAGCGCCGCATACAGGGTCGTCGTCTTGCCCGAGCCCGTCGGACCGGTGACGAGCACGATCCCGTTGGGCCGCGAGATCACGCGCCGGAACCACTTGTAGTCGTCCTCCTCGAAGCCGAGCTCCTTGAGGCCGATCAGGTTCGCCGAGCGGTCGAGCAAGCGCATCACGACGCTCTCGCCGTGGTTGGTCGGCAGGATCGAGCAACGCACGTCGACATGGCGACCCTTGAGCTCGAGCCCGATGCGCCCGTCCTGCGGCTTGCGCTTCTCGGCGATGTCCATCGCCGCCATGATCTTCAGGCGACTGACGAGCGGCGCCGCGAGGTGCGGCGGATGCTCGGCCACGATGCGCAGCACGCCGTCGACGCGGTAGCGCACACGCAGCGCCGACTGCCCCGGCTCGACGTGGATGTCGCTCGCGCGCATCGAGAGCGCGTCCTGGAACATGCGCGTGACCAGACGGATGATCGGCGCGTCGTCGCCCTCCTCGCCTCCCTCGGCTGCCCCCATCGAGCGCGCGACGCTCTCCTCGGGCGCGGTCCCGTAGGCCTGCTCGATCGCCCGGCGCAGCGCGGTCGGGGCCGCCACCGCACAGGCGACGTCGGTGCCGAGCTGGAACTGCAGCTGGTCGACGACGATGCGCTTGAGCGGCTCGTCGATCGCGACGACCAACTTGCCTCCCTTCTCGAGCACCGGCAGCAGCCCCTGCGCCACCGCGAAGTCCGACGGGATGCGCTCGAGCACCTCCGGCGCGATCCGCCCCTTGGTCAGGTCGACGAACGGCAGGTTGTGGAGCTTGGCCACCGCCCGCCAGACGGTCGACTCGTCGGCCTGCCCCATGCGCACCAGGACCTCGGCCAGGTTCTGGCCGCCGCGGGCCTGCACCTGGGCGTCGCGGAGCTGCTCCTGGGAGAGGACTCCGGAGCGAACGAGCAGATCACCGAGCTCTTGGGACATCGGGGGGCGGCGCGGCGGCGCGCGGCGGCGGAGTGTAGTCACTTCCGCACACTTCGGGGACAAAGCGGGACCCGAATCCGTGCGAAGTCGCACGAAGTGGCGCGACCCGCCCCCTCGTCGCGGAGGGAGAGGGTCGCGCTGGAGTCGTGGCGAGCCTCGCGGGCCCGCGGGCCTACTTGCCGCCGACCGGCTTGGGCGGCGTCGGCGGCGGCTGCTGGCCCGAGACGCCCGGACGGCACACGCCCGAGAACAGCACCGGGATCTCCGGCTTCTGCGGGTGGCCGGTCTTGATCATCAGGCGGCCCTGGAACGAGCCGTCGACCGTCTCCGGCAGGCCGTTGAGCGTCAGCTCGACCGTCGCCGTCTTGTGGTCTTCCGACATCTTGACGGTGTGCGCGAACGACGACGAGTACGGGAACTCGGGCTTGGTCTCGTTCGGACCGACGAGGCGAATGTCGAGCGTGTCCCCGAAGCTGAAGTTGGGGTCGTAGCTCTTGATCGTCAGCGTGCGCGGCATGACCTGCCCGGGGCGCACGAGGCCGAAGCTGATGTACTGCGGCTCGAACGAGATCAGGCCGTTGACGCGCGCGGTGACCATCACGGTCGCGCCGTAGGTGGTCGAGGCCGGGTGGCCGTGGCCGTCGTCGGCCGAGTGCGCGCCGGCGATCTGCTCGTCGCTCTTCAGGTTGATCGGGTAGCCCGTGTTGCCTTCCTTGCAGCCCGGCCCCATCGTCACCTTCACTTCCCAGATGTTCGCCTTGCCGGCGGCATCGGGATCGCGCGGGGTGATCTGGACCTTCATGCCGTCGGGCAGCGGGCGCTGCTCCATCGTCAGCATGAAGTTGCCCGGCTTCTTGCCGGCGACCGTCATCACGCGCTCGACCACGTCGGCGGTCGACATCTGGCCGAAGTCGATCGTCGCGGGCGTGATCTGGAAGTAGGTGTCGACCTTGGCGTTGAGGCCGAGCGTCACGATCTGGCGCGGGTCGTTGCAGGTGACGTTGACCTTGCTCGACGCCTGCTGGTGCTTGCCCTGCGTGTTGAGCTCGGCCGTCAGCTCGATCGAAGTGCCGACCGGGAGCGGATCGCCGAACTTGTAGACCTCGAGCGAGCCGTCGTCCTTGCGGACCTCGAGCTTCGCGACCGTGCAGCCGCAGGTCGGCTTGGCGGCGGTGATCACCAGCGGCTCGGGGCCCGAGCTGCGCATCTTGAACGTGTGCGTCAGGCGCTCGCCCTCGATCGAAGAGCCGAAGTCGTGGTCGACCGCATCGACATCGAGGCGCGCCGCCTGCGTCGTCGCCGGCTTGGGATCGCCGCTGCCTTCCTGCGGGCGCGGGGTCGGCGACGGGATCGGGACCGGCTGGGGCGGCTTCTGATCTTGGAACGCGAAGCCGACGCCGACGGAGGAGCACAGCGCGAGGCTGGCGAGGAGGAACTTGGAGGTGCGCGACAGGGTCATGGTGGCGATGGTTGCGAGGAGCCTGCGGACGACCCCCGGGTCGTTTCCGGGCTGGGGGCCGTTTCCGGGTGGAGGATGGTACCCGTCGGGGAGGCCTCGGGGCGACCCGGTGCTTTCGACCGGAGCCGCACGGCGTCCTGAGCGGGGGGCGCGGAACCTGTCCGGGCGGCTGCAAACACCCCCGAGCCGCTGCAGGAACCGAGTCCGGCGCGAACTACGACCCAAGGCGGTCTCCTGCTAGCGAAGATTTGCACAAAGTTGGCCGGAAGCGGCCGCGCCGGGCGCCGGAGGACGCAGGCCCGGGCCTCCGGGCGCCGCTAGGATCCGGCGATGGCCCGCTCTCCCCTCCCGGAAGTCCGTTCCGCCCGGCGTCCCCTCCCGCTCGCGCTGCTCGCGCCCCTCGCGCTCGGATTCGCGGGCGCCTGCCGCTCGGTCGAGCCGGCGAAGCTCGTGGACGCCGACCGGACGTCGGCCCGCGAGACGGTGGCGGCCTACCAGCTCTACATGCGCGCCGAGCTGTACGAACAGGAGTACAACTGCTTCTCCGGGAGCTTCAAGAAGCGCTTCTCGTTCTTCACGTACTGCGAGTTCCGCGACCGCCTCGCCAAGGAGCAGCCGTGGTACCGGCTGATCGGCAGCGCCGAGCTCGTCGAGGAACGTGAGCTCGGCCCCGCGCGACGCGAGATCGACCTCGCGATCGCCGGGAAAAAGCTGCGCGCCACGCTCGTGCGCGAGGACTTTTTTCGCATCTGGTGGCAGGACGACTATGAAGATGGGCGCAGGCCCGCGGGAACCTTGGTGCGCTTCACGGAACCTTCCGACGCCGCGTCCAAAATGGTGGTTGAGTTTCCTCTCGGACGATCCGGACGGACCGTCGACGACCTCGCGAGGGCCACGGTCGAACGGCTGTGGCTGATCGACGGGGTCGAGCTCCTCTCCGACGACTAGCGGCCTCCCTCGCAGGGGGCCGACCGCGCCATGAGCCCCCAGAAGCCTGCCTCCCGACCGAAAAAAGCGCGCCCCCACGAGAAGGTTGCCCTCGCCCGCCCGCGAGCCAAGCCCACGCGTTCGCGGGCGACACGCTCGGAGCGCCTCGTCTACTCCTTCGGCGGCGGCAAGGCCGACGGCGACCGCACGATGAAGGACCTGCTCGGCGGCAAGGGCGCGAACCTCGCCGAGATGAGCCGCCTCGGGCTGCCGGTGCCGCCGGGCTTCACGCTCTCGACGGAAGTCTGCACGCACTTCTACTCGCACGGACGGCGCTACCCCAGTTCGCTCGAACACGAGGTGCAGGCCGCGCTCGAGAAGGTCGAGCGTGAGCTCGGCAAGCGCTTCGGCGACGCGGCGGACCCGCTGCTCGTCAGCGTGCGCTCGGGCGCGCGCGTGTCGATGCCGGGCATGATGGACACCGTCCTCAACCTCGGCCTCAACGACACGACCGTCGAGGGCCTCGCGCGCGTGTCGTCGAACCCGCGCTTCGCGTGGGATGCCTACCGGCGCTTCGTGCAGATGTACGCCGACGTCGTGCTCGGGCTCAAGGGTGATCACGGAGACGAGCGCAACCCGTTCGCGGCGGCGCTCGACCGCAAGAAACACGAGCGCGGCGTCGCGCTCGACACCGAACTCACCGCCGCCGACCTCAAGGAGCTCGTCACCGAGTTCAAGTGGATCGTGCAGCAGCGCACGGGGCGCCGTTTCCCCGAGGATCCGCGCGAGCAGCTGTGGGGCGCGA
Source organism: Planctomycetaceae bacterium (assembly GCA_013360535.1). Taxonomy (GTDB): domain Bacteria; phylum Planctomycetota; class UBA1135; order UBA1135; genus F1-120-MAGs118. Next base: position 691 of record JABWBL010000170.1, on the reverse strand, counting down.
TCGGCGCCGTGTTCGGCTCCTGGGAGAACGACCGCGCGCGCGCCTACCGCGAGATGCAGGGCATCCCGCACGACTGGGGCACCGCCGTCAGCGTCGTCGCGATGGTCTACGGCAACCTCGGGCCCGACTCGGGCACGGGCGTCGCGTTCACGCGCGATCCGGCGACGGGCGAGCGCAAGTTCTACGGCGAGTACCTGATGAACGCGCAAGGTGAGGACGTCGTCGCGGGCATCCGCACGCCGCTTCCGATCGGCACGCTCGAGAAGGGCTCGCCGCGCGCGTGGAAGGAGCTGCAGCGCATCCAGCTGCGGCTCGAGAAGCACTTCCGCGAGATGCAGGACATCGAGTTCACGGTCGAGGAGGGCAAGCTCTACCTGCTCCAGACCCGGACCGGGAAGCGCACCGCCCGGGCGGCGCTGCGGATCGCCGTCGATATGGCCGGCGAGGGCCTGATCTCCCGCGAGGAGGCGGTCGCCCGGATCGACCCGGGACAGCTCGACCAGCTCCTCCACCCGATGATCGACCCGGAAGCCGAGGTCGAGGTGATCGCCGAGGGCCTGAACGCGTCCCCCGGTGCCGCCACCGGACTCGTCGTGTTCGACGCCGACACGGCGGAGGAGCGTGGCCGTGCCGGCGAGGACGTCCTGCTCGTGCGCTGGGAGACCACCCCGGACGACATCCACGGGCTGAT
>JABWBL010000169.1 GCA_013360535.1 Planctomycetaceae bacterium | reverse complement strand
CGCGATCGCTCCGGCGGAGCTCGAGGCGCTGGGAGCGCGGCTCGCGGCCGCGACCGGACTCGAAGTGCGCGTGAGCCCGTGAGGCGCGCTCGACCGCTGCGGGAGCACTCGCGGCCTGGGAGTTCGCAGCCTCAGTCCTTCACGAGCTCTCAGTTCTGGCGGGCGCCGGCGACGTAGTTGCCGCTGCGCGCGGCGTCGAGCGAGCCGTCGGCGTTCCAGAACTTCCACTCCCCCGTCGCGACGTCGTCGGTGAAGCTCCCTTCGCCCGCGGGCTTGCCGTCGGGGTGGAAGAGGAGCCACGGACCCTGCTTGAGGCCGGCGACGTAGGAGCCACGCCGGCTCGGAGAGCCCGTCGGGTGGTTCTCCTCCCACGCGCCATCGGGCTTGCCGTCCTTGAAGCTGCCGCGCTGGAGCACGACGCCACTCTCGGACCAGGCCGTCCACGGGCCGTCGGGAAGGTCATTCTTCGAGATGCCCTCGACGCGCAGCTGGCCGTTGGGATGCCAAGCCTTGGTCGGACCCTCCTTCTTGCCGTCGACCCAGAAGGCGTCTTCGGCCTGCACGCCGGTCTCGTACCAGCCGCGCCAGTTGCCGACGAACTTGCCCGCACGGTACTCGCCTTCGCTCGAGACCTGCCCGTTGTCGTGCCATGTCGTGAAGCGCCCTTCTTCGACGCCGTTCACGAACTCGCCTTCGCGCATCTTCTTGCCGCCCTCGTGCCACTCGGTCCAGCGGCCGACCTTCTTGCCCGACTGGTAGGTGCCGGCGTCGAGCTTGTCCCCGTTGGGGTAGAGGCTCATCCACGGCCCGTCCTCGAGGTCCTCGCGGTAGCTGCCTTCGGCGAACAGGCGACCGTTGGAGTGGTAGTAGGCCGCCGGGCCGTCGCGCTTGCCCAGTCGGAAGGTGAGTTCCCCCTTCTGGGTGCCATCGGGGTACCAGAGCTTCCACAGGCCTTCCTTGAGGCCGTCCTTGTAATCGCCTTCGGCCTCCTTCGGCCCCTCGGGATAGAACTGGGTCCACGCGCCCTGCCGCAGGCCCTCGACCTCGAAGCCACGCTCCGAGACGAGCGTGCGGGCCTCGTCGAAGTACTTGACCTTCTCGACGGCGCCGGAGGCGAGTGCGGAGCCGGAGTTCGAGGGGTTGGCGGAGTCCGCGTCCCCGCAGGAACCGGAGACGAGGCCCAAGCACAAGAGAAGCGGCAGTCGACGCATGGAGCGAATCCTACCCCCGCCGCGGCGCGGACTCACGGGCAGACGTCGTTGGGCTGGCCGGGAGTTCCGTGGTCGGGGCCGGCGCCGATCAGCGACGCGGCCGGGCACCACAGGTTCCCGTCGTCGTTCGAGACCGCCGAGAGCACCCCCGAACGCAAGCTGAGCGAAAAACCGGGCGTGTCCGGCCAGAGGAAGCCGTTGTCGTACTCGATGCGGTCGACCTCGACGGCGCTGGGGGCCGTGAGCACGAGCTCGTCGTCGTTGTTGTCGAGCTTGAACAGGCTCCAGCTCCAGGTCCCGCCCACCGTGATGCCGCCGTTGGTCGCCACGTTCGAGTTCGTGCCGATGACGAGGTAGCCGCCCGCGGGAACGAGCACGCCGTTGCCGCCGTTGGTGATCGGAGCGAGCTCGCCGCCGTTGTCGCTGAGCGACCAGCCCTCGATGTCGATCGCGGAGTTGGTCGTGTTGTGGAGCTCGATCCACTCGCCCGCGGAGTCGGCGACGGCGGTCGGATCCTTCATCACCTCGGTGATCACGACCTGTCCCGCCGCGGGCGGAGGCGGCAGCGGGCAGAACTCGACCTCGAGCGCCGCCGACAGGCCCACGTTGGTGCCATCGGGCACGAACGGATCGCGGTACCAGAACTGGTAGAAGCGCTTGGTGCCCGGCATCGAAGCGTCGATCGGCACCGGGTAGGAGACCGTGCCGAAGAAGTCGGTCTGCGCGACGCCCATGCGGCGCACCGGCGTCTTCACGAGCAACGTCCCGCCCTGGAACGGCTTCGAGTCGCGCGCGTAGCCGTAGTAAAGGATCGTCGACTTGAGCGGCACGGCGTCGACGAGCGTGACGACGAAGTCGTTCGTGTTGAGGTCCGGCGTGCCGCTGGAGGTGATGTAGGGAACGGTGCCGTTGCTGTTGGGCTTGCCCGTGCCGTAGGCGATCGGCGTGCAGGCCGGGATGTTGCCGCCGCCGTTGCCGTTCCAGTTCGTGTTGGGCGAGCCCGGAGTTCCGAGGTCACCTCCGCTCCACGCTGCGGTCGCGGCGGCGAAGTTCGGCACGCTCGGTGCGAGCGTCGGGTCGATGCGCTCGCGCGTCACGCCCGGCGTCACCGGCAGGCCGCTTCCGCCCCAGCTCACGGTCTCCATCGCCGTTCCCGTCGACGAACGCAGGAGCAGCGAACCCGAAGTGTTGTTGAGCGAGAACTGCTGCCAAGGTGCGCCGACGCCGAGGAAGTAGTTGCCGTTGCGGCTGGGGCGACCGTCTTGACCGACGACGAACAGCTCTCCGGGCTGCAGGAGCACCTGACTCGCGAGCCGGAACGACTGCGCACCGGCGACGAACTCCATCCCGCCCACGTTGAGCGGCTGCGTCGTGACGTTCATCAGCTCGAACCACTCCGCGACGCCGTCGGCGAAGGCGAGCGGGTCGACGAGCAACTCGTTGACGACGACCTGCCCCGCCGTCGCGCGCGTGCCGGGCTGCTCGAAGGTCGCGAAACGCACGCTCTCGGGATGCGCGGGGCTCGAGGCGACGAACGTCGCGCCGTCGCTCGTGATCACGATGTGGCCCGAGATCGCGTTGAAGCCGCCGGGGTCGCCCCCGACTTGCGGATCGGACGTGTCGCCTTCGGTGGTGCACCACTGCACGCGCGTCGCGGCCGGATGGCTCCAGTTGTTGACCGTGCCTTCGTTGGGGTGGCCGTAGGGGTTGTCGTGGCCCGACGAATGCACCACGAGGCTCGGATTGAGGTTGTTGACGACGGTGCTCGAGGAGCTGGAGGCCGAGCCGTGGTGCGAGCTGATCGCGACCTCGCACTGGCCGATGAAGCCCGTGACGGGGCCCTCGACATTCGGAGTGCTGAGGCCGCCCGAGGTCAGGTCACCGGCGACGTACAGGTCGAAGTCGCCGTAGCGGATCACGAGCCCGAGCGAGTGGGCGTTCTCGTCGCCGCTCACCGCGACCGACCCGTTGGGGTGCTGGCCGTCGCGCGACACGAACTGCAGCGTGCAGCCGCCGCCGAGGTCGACGACCTGCCCGACCGTGGGCACCGCGCGCTTGGTGCCGACCGCGTTGAGGTACGACGTGACGAAGCCGTTCGACGGACGGTTCGTGTCGCCGCGGTCGTAGGCGGCGACGAGCGGCTTGTAAGCCGAGTTGTGGACCTCGGTGAGCCCGCCGAAGTGGTCGGTGTGCCAGTGCGTCATCACCGAATAGTCGAGCGCGGTGACGCCGATGCCCTGCAGGTACGGACGCACGATCGCGGTTCCGTCGCCGGGATTGCCGCCGTCGATGAGCACGCGCTTGCCGCCGGGGCTCTTCAGGAAGACCGAGAGCCCCTGGTCGACGTTGATGACGTGGACCTCGAGGTTCTGGGCGGTCGCGAGGGACGCCAACGAAAGGACGGCGATGAGGGAACGAAGGTGCATCTCGATCCAGGGCAGTTGGACGCGGGTGCTCCAGACTAGACTGTCGGGCCGCATTCGTCTTGAGGGCGCCCCGGGAGCGCTCCGTCCGCCTCCGCCAGACCGAAACGAATTCCCCATGTTCCGCTTCCTGCGCCGCCTGTTCCTCGTCGGACTCGTCCTTTTCGTGCTCCTCGCGCTGGGGCTCTTCTTCGCGCTCGGGAGGGTGCTCTCGGGCGCGGTCGAGACCGCTGGCACGAAGGCGCTCGGCGTTCCGGTCACGCTCGCGGGGACCGACGTCGCGCTGCTCGATGGCGCGCTCGCCCTCGACGGGCTTGTCGTCGCCAATCCGGCCGGTTTTCAGGCCGCGAGCTTCCTCGAGCTCGACCATGCGGCGACGAAGGTCGAGCTTGGCAGCCTGAGCTCGGACCAGATCGAGATCGCGCGCGTCGAGGTGAGCGGAGTGAGGCTCGAGCTCGAAGGCACGCCGCAGGGCACGAACTTCGGGAAGATCCTCGAGGCGCTCGAGAAGCTGAAGGGCAAGGAAACGCCGGGCGAACCGAAGCCGGAGCCCGCGCCGGAAGGCAGCGCCAAGTCGATCAAGATCGGCGAGCTCGTGCTGAAGGACATCGCGCTGCACACGCGCTTCACGAGCGACCTGACGGGCTCGCAGGAAGCGTCGCTGACACTGCCGGAGCTCAAACTCCAGAACCTCGGCGGGAAAGACGGTGCGCCGCTCACCGAGATCGTCGGAGAAGTGGTCAGCGCGCTGCTCGAAGCGAGCCTCGAAGCGGGCGGCAAGTCGATTCCGCTCGACGCGCGCAAGCTGCTCGAGGATGGGCTCGGCAAGGTGCAGGCGCAGGCGCTCGACAAGGTTCGAGGCGAGCTCGACCGTTCGCTGGAGAAGGTCGACAAGGCCGTCGACAAGGCGCTCGACAAGCTCTTCAAGTGAGCGCAGCTCGCAATCCCGTCCTGTGGCTGGGGGTCGTGCTGGTCCTCGGCGGAATCGTCGCGACGGCGGCGGCCTACGTGCTGCTCGCCGATCCCTACCGCGGTTCCACGCCTGAATTTGCAGTGCCCGCGGCAGCGACGGGCGCTCCGACGGCCGAAGCGCAGCGTGACTTCCGCTCCGAGGTGATTCGAGCCGACACGCGCGAGCCAGCCGCCAACGCGGGCGACGCTCGCGAGGGCGTTCCGGCTCCGCCGCCTGCGCGCGAGCCCGACGGCATCGAGGACGGTGGCGTCGCTCCGCAGCCCGCCCTCGATTTTCGCTGGAAGTACGCGGCGAGCACGTTCGAGGAGCTGGTGCGCGCGCGCGGCGAGCTCGAGGCGGCGCTGGAGCAACAGGTGGAGAGCGTGTGCAGCGAGTGCTTCACACGCGGTGAATTCGAGAAAGTCTCGCTCGGCTCTCGAGGACGCGAAGCCGTCGTGCGCGAGCTGTTGCCGCGCGGTCAGCTCGGCACCGCGCGTGACGCCCCGCCCATTCCCGATGCCAACGGGAAGCCCGTGCCGTCAAATGCACTCGAGGTGGTCCGCCTGTCCAAGGCCAACCACCCCGAGCTGTACGAGCTCTCCGACGAGCTCCACTGGCTCGAGCAGGAACTCGAGCGCCGGCGTTGAGTTTCAGTGCGCGTGGCCGCCCGGGCCGTGCGCGTGGCCGTGCTGCACTTCCTCGGGCGTCGCGTCGCGCACGCCGCAGACGGTGATCTCGAAGTGCAGGTCGAGGTCGGCGAGCGGGTGGTTCTCGTCGATCGTGACCTCCGTGTCCCCCACGTCGAGCACGCGCGCGAGCCGCACGCGGCCTTGCTCGTCCTGACGTTGCAGCGTCATGCCGGCAGCGAGCGGCCGTCCCGCGGGGAACGAGCCGCGCGCGACCTTCTGCACGAGCTCGGGGCGGCGCACGCCGTAGCCGTCGGCGGCGGCGAGCTTGACCTCGACGAAGTCGTTCTTGGCCTTGCCCTCGAGCGCCGCTTCGACGCCCTTGAGCAGGTTGCCCCGCCCGTGCAGGTACGGCATCGGCTTGCCGCCCTTGCGGTTGGTGTCGAGCACGCGTCCGCTCGCGTCCTTGAGGGTGTAGTAGATGCCGACGATTTTTCCGGCTGCGACAGTCTGTTCCATGGTCTTCCGTTGGCGTTGGGAGGCAGAAGTGTACGACGGGTTGGGCGCGCGGGCTAACGCCGCAGGAAGGCGCCGAGCGCGAGCTCCATCGCGGCCGGGTCTTCGGCGCCGCACAGCTCGCGGATCGAGTGCATCGAGAGCTGCGGGCTGCCGACGTCGACGGTGCGCATGCCCAGCCGCGCGGCCGTGAGCGGCCCGATGGTCGTGCCGCAGGCGAGGTTCGAGCGGTGGAAGTACTTTTGCACGCGCACTCCGACGGACTCGGCCGCGAGCTGGAACTCGGCCTCGCCCTCGGCGTCGGTCGCGTAGCGCTGGTTGGTGTTGAGCTTGATCACCGGGCCGCCGTTGAGCGCGATCCAGTGCTCCGGCTCGTGCTTCTCGCGGTAGTTGGGGTGCGTCGCGTGCGCCATGTCGATCGAGGCGCAGAAGCTCTTCGCGATCGCGCGGTGGAACTCCTCGCGGCCACCGCCGCCGGCGAGCACCAGCCGCTCGAGCACGTCGATCAGGAGCGGGCCCTGGGCGCCGCGCGTCGAGGTGCTCCCCACTTCCTCGTGGTCGAACAGGCACAGCACCGCGATCGCACCGTCGCCGCCGGAGTGGCTCGCCACCGCCTGCAGCGCGCACCACGACGAACACAGGTTGTCGAGCCGCGGCGCGCACACGAACTCGTTCGAGGCGCCGAGGAACGTCGCGGGCGCGATGTCGTGCAGCATCAAGTCCCACGACAGCACGTCGACGGGCTCGCAGCCGAGCTCGTTGCCGAGGAAGCGCTGCAGGCCGAGCTCGTCGGACCGCCCCAGTCCCCAGATCGGCGTCATGTGCAGCTGCGGGTCGAGCACGAGACCACGCGAGTTGACCTCGCGGTCGAGGTGGATCGCGAGCTGCGGCACGCGGGCCAGCGCGCGGTTGGAGAGGAACAGGCGCGGCTCCAGTGCCTTGCCCTGACGCACCATGACGCGCCCCGAGAGCCCGAGGTCGCGGTCGAGCCACGAGTTGAGCAACACTCCGCCGTACACCTCGACGCCGAGCTGCCGGTAGCCGGCCGCGCCGGTGTTGGGCCGCGCCTTGACGCGCAGGTTCGGGCTGTCGGTGTGCGCGCCGAGCACCCGGAAGCCGACCTCGTGCGCCGGACGAGCGCCGCGGCGATGAGGTTCATGCCGCGCGTGACGAGATCGACGGGGACGACGTCGAGGCGGAGCCCGGGCCGCGTCGGGAGCAGCCGGAAGGGCATCCCGAGCAGGTAGGTGAGCGGCGTCGACGTGTTGACGCCCTCGTTCCAGCCGCGGAACGGGTCCCTGTCCGAACTCTCGACGATCGACGGGCGGACGATCGCGATCGGCAGGTCCGAGCCGCGCGCCTCGATCAGCGCCTCGGCGAGGCCCTTCGTGTACGTGTACGTGTTCGTCCAGCCGAAGCGCTGCGCGCGCTCCATGCCGAGGCGCGTGAGCTCCG
>JABWBL010000168.1 GCA_013360535.1 Planctomycetaceae bacterium | reverse complement strand
CTGCGTAGCCGTTCTCGGCCCCGTGCAGCGCCTGCGCTCGTCGCCCGCCCTGTCCCTGCGCGCCCACGCTCACGGGAGTTCCCCGCGCTCGCGCAGCTGCGCGATCACCTGTCGCTCGATCTCGGCATGAACCTCGGGCGAGTACGGATGCGAGAGCGCGTAGCGCCAGCGCGGGTCCTTGCGGCGATCGAGGTTGCCACCCAAGCGCCGCGGCGGCCGCAGCGCGAACGACAGCACGAGCCTACCGCTCGAGGTCCGGCGCACCGCCACGTCACGCAGGACCACCGTCTCGTCGATCGCGAGCGTCACGAATCCGAGGAGGCCCTTGGCCTCGAGGTGCGGCGGCGCGCGTCGGAAGGCGAGGTCAGTGACGAGGAGGGGCATCACGAGGCCTCCGGCGACGGGGCGGTGGCAACGGGATCGAGCGGAACCTGCAGCGACTCGCGAGGCTCGGGCGAACCGTCGGGTTCCTGCGTCACGTCATCGACGAACTCCCCGGACCGCTCCCCGATGCACTCGACGCACGGCTCGTCCGGTGCTCCGTCGTCGTCGCAGAGCACTCGGGTGCCGCGGCAATGCGGGCAGATGCCCTTCGCCTCGAGCTCTGCGCGCTCCCGCTCGCAGTACTCCTCGTACATCTCGCGTCCGATCTCCTCTTGCTCCTCCGGGGTGAGCTCGAACGAGATGCAGGCGCAGACAAGCTCGGCGAGCTCGCTCTGCGCTGCGTAGAGCCTCTTCAGCGCCCCCTCGGGCAGGTTCTTGCCCGGGACGACGTGGAACATGTGCCCGTCAAAGCACAGCTTCGTCCGGGTCTGGAAGGCGAGGGCCAGCAGTTTTAGTGCATCAGACATGAGCAATTGCTTTCTGCGCTTTCGCGCGGTTGCAGTTCGTCAATCAGGTACACAGCCCGGCGACGAGACGTCCCGCCACCAGCCGTTCGCTTCTCGGCGCGCAGCACGGATCGCGCGCGCGTCGCGGTCGCCACCGAGTTGGGCGTCATCGCGGCGCTCCCGTTGGCTTGCCCCTCTGGGGCCCGTTGTCACACTCCGCGACCACGTCGCCTGCCTCGGGCGCCGTGCACGTGAAGCACGCCCAGCGGCGACCGTCGCGCAGGTCCACGAAGCGCGTGCCCCAGCAGGTTATGCAGTGCTGCGGGCCACGCGGCCACGGGGGGTCGCGGTCGGGTCGAGTAGCGGGCGTCGGCTCGGACTCGGAGTCGAACTCGGGCTGCTGGTCGAGCGCGGGTGCTGAGTCGGGAGTGATGTCGGGAACCAAGTCGGGGACGCGGTCGGGAGCAGCGGGCGTCGCGTCGCCGTTCGCGACCATCTCCCCGCTTGCCGCCTCGACGACCGGCTCGGGCTCGACATCGCCGGCTGGCGCCGCTGGCTCCTGCACGTCACACGGAGCCTTGCTCTGGCGGACCGCCACCGACGAACCAACCGAAGGGACTGCACTCGCCGCCCGGCGTGCAGCCGCCTGGCGCTGGTGGTATTCCAGGATCTCCAGAATCTCGGCCTTGAGAAACCTGAGCTGCAGCCGGAGCCCCGGTGTGAGCAGCGCTTCCGGCTTGACGCGCAGTTCGCCTCCGACCGCCCGCAGGCGCAGCCCGGCTTCGCGCGCGGCAACGATCACGAACTTGGCCGTCTCCCAGTTCTTCAAATGACCACCTCGTCGGGCTCGAGCGGCGGGATCTGGGCCGGTGCCAAAACCTCAGGCTCGGCGACGAACTGCGCGTCGTCGGGGGCGTCAGACCCCGTTTCTGGTCCCCCAGAGGCATCGGGCTCGCAGTTTGCGCAGTTTCCGCAGTTGCCCGCATCCTTCTCACACGTGACGCGTTTGTGTGCGCGCTCGCGCTCCTGCGTACTCGCACGTTCGCGCTCGTCCTCGCGTACCCGCTCGCGCTCGCGCTCCAGCACGTCCGCGAATCGTTCACTCGCACCCGGGCCCGTACGCGTCGGTGAAACCAACTGCGGAAACTGCGCAAACTGCGAATCGGCCTCGGCCGACCGGTGCGTGCGGACCGCCCACTTGGTGCGCGTGCCGCTCTCGCCCTCACGGACGATCATCAGCCCCGACTCGATGCGGTCGGCATGTCTCGCGAGGTACTTGCCGAGCGAGCGCGCGTTCAGAGGGCCATCGCCCCCGCCCGTGACGCCCAGGACCGCGAACCTCAGCCGAGTGCCTCCCATCGAGGCCATCTGGATCACGTCGGCCACCAGGACCGCGCGCTCCCCGAACACCTCGACCCACGCGCCGAGCAGCTCGCGGAGCTCGTCGGCCTCCGGATCTTCGTACTCTGCCTTCAGCGCGTTGGCATAGGGGTCGGGGCGGTCGAGCCATGGGAGCGCGCCACGGATCCGCTCCGACCACTCCGGGAACCGGCAGCGCGGCAGGCCCTGCGACGGGAAGCCCGCCTGCTGGAACCCGCGCAACATCGTGAGCGCGGCCACGAGGTAGTCTCCCCGACGCGTCGCGAGTAGCTCGCGCGGATGGGAACGCCCCCAGTCGTGGGCGGTCGCCCGCTCCTCGCGCATGTTCAGTCGCATGATCACCGAGCGCGTGACGATGTCGCCCTGAATCGAGAGGCCAACTCCGCCAAGGGTCCACTGAACGCCGGTGGTCGAGGCCGTCCTCGTCTCCGACTTGCCCAGCACGCGGCCGGTGAACTCAGGCTCGGTGATGGCCTTCGCGATCGACGGGACGTCGAGCCAGCGTCCGTCGGTCAGGTTGTCGAAGCAGATGTGCCGGCACCCTGCCTGCAGCAGCGCGAAGATGCGCTTGTCCGCCTCGTCCTCGCTGCTGCCCGGCGAGATTCGTACCGGCTCCCGACCCGTCGTGAGCAGGCTCCCCAGGCCGATCAACGTCGACTTGCCGCTCGCGCGTGCCGGGGAGGTGACCCCGAATGCCGGACCGCCTCCGTACACGGAGCGGCCCGCAGCGGAGAGCAACATCGCGAGCGCCGCACTCCGGTCGACGGCGCTCTCGAACACACAGTTCTCGAGCAGCTCGTCGAGCATGTCGAGCGCGGCCGCCGCGTCGTCCTTCGACGGCGAACGAGGGATCGGCGGGAACGCCGTGCCGCGGGGCTCGTACCAGACCTGGTACTTCTGGTCGTACCCCGCCTTCTCGATGGTCTTGCCGTCGGGCAGTAGCAGCGGGCTTTCGACGAGCGCTCGCAGGACGGGGAAGTTGAGCTCTCCGCCGCGAGCAAGGAGGGCGTTCAGCACGGTCCGTGGCGGCGCAATGGGTCTTGAGTTGCCGTCGGCGTCGTCTTCGTAGAACGCGACGAAACGCGAGAGCCGGTCCAGGAGGTAGTCGGCATCGACCGGCGCGATCTGAACGTGGCGATCGTCCGCGCTCGTGGTCCCGATGCTCGCGGACCCTTCGTGGCGGACGATCCGCACAAGCCGTCCCTGCTGCTGATAGAAGACGTTCGGCGCCTTCTCGAGGAGCAGTTGCTCGACCCGATCCGCTTCCGTTGCGACGTCGGTGGGACTCCAGTTGATCACCAGCCGCTGTTTCTGAATGCGTGGCTCGACCCGCTCTGCGCGCGAGACCAGCAGGTTGATGATGTCCTGGCCGATCCGTTGAAGCCCCTCGACGTCCGAGAGCGACACGCCACGTCGGTCGCGCTCGAACTCGATCCAGTCCCGCAGATCCTTGCGGGCCTTGTCATTGGCCTTCGGAGGGAGCTCGGGCGGAAGCGCGCACATGCACGTCGCGTTTCGATCGTTGGCAAGCGCGACGGCGAGCTTGCGCATCCCGCGCTGTCCGGCCAAGTTGGCGTCGTTCTCGCCCATGACGATGAACGGCGCTGCGAACCTCGCGAGCAGCTTCGCGATCAACTCGATTCCCGCCGACGCAGACGAGCGGCCGATCGCGCAGATGCCGACCGTGTGCGCGGCCATCACGTCGGTCGCGCCTTCGACAAGCAAGAGCGGCCTGTCGCTCGGGATCCCGAAGGTGTCGGGAATCGTCAGGCCGCGAGGCAGCTCCGTCACCGCGCCCTTGATCGCCTTGTCGATGCCTCGGAACGTCAAGGTCGAGAGCCGACGGTCCGAGTCGAACTCAGGGAAGCTGACCGCGGTCTCGGGTCGCTCTCCGGGGAATCCGGCGTTGAGGCGCGCCATGTCGTCAGCCGTGGCGTAGCCGGCACCAACGGAACGCAGCGACTCCACGCGAACGCCGAGCTGCGTGGACAGCATCTGCGCGAGCTCAGGGGTCAGGTTGGCCGCGAGCTGCGGCAAGGCGGGCTCGAGTTCGCGGCGGAGCTGATCGATCCGCTCACGCTTCTCGCGCTCCTTCTTCTGCTTGGACGTCTCAACCCTTGCGCGAGGCAACGCGACCGGCTTCAGCCCCGGCTTGAATCCAGGAGGAAGCGGCGGCGCTCCCGGTGGCCGGGGAGGTTGGACCGGCGGCGCGGGCGGAACAGGCGGCGTCGGGCGAGTCCGAGCAGGCACAGACGGCGGTGCCTTCGGCGACGAATAGGGCTCGGCCTCCGGCGGCACGATCGGCGGCTCGGCCACCGGAAGCGCCTCGCTCGCGATGACGGCGATGTCAGCGATCGGTTGTGCTTCCGCGGGCGGCGTGGCCTCAGCGGTCGGCAGTGGATCCGAGGTCGGCGCAGGCTCAGAGTCACGAACCTCGTCGGCCGACGGCTCCGGCTCGTCGCGCTCGACCGCCAACTCCGCCTCTACCGGCTGCGGCGACACTTCGACTTCCGCAACGCATGCGGCCTCGCTTGTTCGAGCACGACGACGACGCTTGGAGCCGCGAGCCTTCTCCGGCCTCGCCGGCGCGAAGATCGCTCCACGCTCGTCCGACTTGGACGCGCGCACGAACCGCATGCCCTCCGGCGCCACTTGCGTGCGGAAGCAGTGCAGCATCTCCTCTTTCCACGCGCACCGGTCCGTTCCCTCGCACGCGGGGCAGGGAGCCTTGGCCGAGACGTTCTTCCAGCCAGCGCTCATGACAGGTCCTCCGTCGAAGCGGAGATTTGGTCCGGCACGGCCTCGGGCACCGGTTGGCCATCGAACGGCCCCACTCTCTGCTCAAGTTGGATCGCCGCGAGCAGCTCGTTCCAGTCGACGCGGATGAATCGTCGTCCCACCCGGTAGGCAGGGACAGCACCGTTGCGCACCCACGCGCGCAACGTGGTCACGTGGATGCCAAGGCGAATGGAAGCGTCGGTGAGGGGGATGAGTTCTTGCATCGGATCGGTCTCGTGGCGCTCGTTCGCGCGCCGAAGACCGATCTAAACCGCCGTCACTCTCCCCGACCCTCGTCAATCCGCTCGGCTTGAAGCTTCAAGCGAGAACTTGAAGCTTCAACCCGGACTGCAGCCCGGTGCCTGCTTTCCTGATCGCTTCGCGCGCGGCTTCGCTTGCGGCAGCCATGTGTACAACACGAACTCGATCAACTTCGCGCGGGCATAGCTTCGGCGGTTGGAGTTGGTGCCGATGTAGTCGACCTCCCGCACCCAGCCCTCTGTGCTCGCTGAGAACACCGTGTCCTCGGACAGGCCAAAGGCACCGAGAGCCCGCGCCTCGATCCATTCTTGGTTGGACGCCCTCAAAGCGTGCGCCGCCTTGATGGCTCGGATTGCGGCAGTCTCCTTGCGGATGCGGAGCCTGATCTGCCTTACGTCGTCCTCCGCCGACCCTTTGGAAACCGGCTCGACGCTCGATGCCGTCCGGCGAACAGGCGACTGGTATTCCTGAACCGCTTCGCGCAACAGCAAGAAGAACGATCGCAGGTACCAGAGCCGGTGCTGATTCTCGAACGCCCTCATCGACTCAAGGATCAGGTGAGCCACCAAGGCTCGGTCCGCTCCTTTCAGTGTCTCGCACATGATGACGCGGGCGGCGGCATAGCTCGGATCGTCCGGCAGGATGAAGACCTCCGCGAGGTGAGCGCAGCCGTTCTCCTTGAGGTAGCCCGAGACGGCGAACCACTGCGTTGCCCATTCTCTCGCGAACTCCTCGTCGGTGCCTGGGCACGTGAAGTTCTCCGCAGCCGCCAGCGATTCCAACAGCCCTCGCCAGGACTTAAGTTCCTTCGCCTGTCGTTCGCGCTCGGCCTGTTCTTGTTCGTGGAGGTGAGCTGCCGGTGCGAGAGCGCGTGCGAGTGCCGCCTTGGCCTGCTCAGCAGTCGAGTCCTGCCGATGACGGACCGTACGACTCTGGTCCTGGTCCGCTGAGATTTTCCCGTGCATCAAACTCATGGTCTTGCCTCCGCTAGTGGGTGACCGTCCAAGCGCGAAGGTAAGTGCGGGAGTGCGCAAGCGTGCGCGAACGGGCTCGTAGAACGTGCGTCGCCCCAGTGCTGCCAAGGAGTTACGACGGCCGAAATCCGCGCGAGTTCCTACTACTGGGCGTAGGAACTCCCATTTCAGCGACCGTCCCTACGCCCCCCACCGGGGCCCCGCCCGCCAGCACTTGAACCCGCCCCCGATCTTGCGGACCTGCCAGGCCGCGAGCGCGAGCGAGACGACGCAGTCATCGTGCTGCCCACCCGGCGCGCCGGTGCGCACGTGCCCCGACTCGGTGACCGAGTACTCGAAGCTCTCGAGCTCGTCGACCAGCTCCGGGCAGATCTCCGGCCGCGGGAGCACGAGCGTGCGCTGCTCGAGCATCAGCGAGAGGTTCTCGATGAGCGCGGCCTTGCTCTTCGCGCTGAACGGATACGGCGAGATCGCGCACCCGTCGCGACGAAGCTGCTCGTAGATCGGGTCGCCCACACCCGTGACGTCGCACGTCGCGCGCGCGCCGTTGTAGCGCTGCAGCGCCGCGCGAATGCGAGCGACTTGCAATCCCCAGTCGAGGCGGTGGAAGCGATCGACGAACACCACTTCGCGTTGCGCGTTGATGATCGTGAGCACGGAGAAATCCTCGACCTTCGCGAGGTCGAGCCCGCCGAAGTACACCTCGCCACGCTGCGGTTCCTTCCACTCGCCCGTCGCGAGTTCGCGCACGTTGCGAAAGACTGCGCCCGCGCCTTCGACGAATGCGGCGCCGTACTCCTGCTCGAACACGCGCTGCGGCAGCTTGTCGCGTTCGGCCTCGATCAGGTCGCGATCGAGCAGCGGGTTCGTCCAGCTCGGCATATTCCACGACTCGTGCTCTGCGTCGCGCGCCTGCCCCTGGCCGCGACGGAACAGGTCGTAGAAGTAGCCCTTGCCCTTCGGCGTCGAG
>JABWBL010000167.1 GCA_013360535.1 Planctomycetaceae bacterium | reverse complement strand
TCCGCGATGCGCGCGGCGAGCTCGGGCCGGGCGGCCTTGAACGCGGGGAGCGTGTCGAGGCTGCAGCGCTCGCCCGCGAAAACGATCACGTCCTCGCGGAAGAACAGGAGGCGCGTGTCGGTCTCGATCGCGTGCACGAGCAGCGCGTCGATCGAGTGACCCGTCGGCTGCTCGCCAGCGCGCGGCTCGAGCGCGTCGAGGGCGAGCTCGCGCACGACGCGTGGTGCGACGCGACGAGCGACTCGATGGATTGCGAATGCCGTCGAGCGAATCGATCGCGCGATCGTGAATCGCAACACCGAGCGCAGGAATTGGAAGTCGGAGATTCGATTCTGCATGAAGTTCCTCCAGCGCTGCTCGCTCGCAGCGGCACGTTCGTTCGCACCAACAACCGCACGCGCATTCGTGTTCGCGTTCACTGTCCCACCTCGCTTTCGGCGGAGACGTCGCCCATCCCCCGGTCCCGTCTCACCGTCCCACCCCCTAAAGGGGTGGGGACGGGTGAGACGCGGGGGATCGAGGGGGCCGCCGAACCCGTGGGACTGGGTGAAACTGACTGAGACTGAGACATGAGACTCGTAGTCTTGGGGCGGTACTCAATTCGATTTCCAACTGTCTGTTCTTCGACCACCCCGCGCTCGACCAACCGCTGAAGTACCCTGTAGAACGTCGACCTCGGAATGCGGCTTGCGGGCAGGAGCTTGTTCACCGAAACCCATTTGCCGCGGAACGAATTCTCGAACGTGTCGAGGAGCGCCTGTTCCGACTGAGTCGACGTTCGGGGTCGGGACTTGCCGCGTTTCTCGCGCTTCCCGTCCTTCTCGGGTTCCGCCGCTGGCCCCACGTACACGACGCGCCCGCCCGTCAGACCCGGTGTCTGCGCGACCTCCGACAGGTCGATCGACTCCATGTGCATCAACATCGCGTCGAAGTCGGGCGCGTCCTTCTGCTTCGCGCAGGCGACCATGACGTGGCCGCTCTCCTCCTTGGTCACCGCGATCTCCGTGTCGACGCCGCCTTTGATGGCTGAGCTGCCGCGGCTCGTCAGCGGTTGGTCGTCCTTCGGCTTCGCCGAGTGGTGCACGACCATCACTGCGGCCTTGGTGTGCTTGCGCAGCTGGTCCGCGGCGTGCACGTACTTGCCCATGTCCTTGGCGGAGTTCTCCTCGAGCCCCAGCGCCGTGCGCGCCAGCGTGTCGACGATCACGAGCTTCGCGCCCTTGGCGTACCTCCCGACCGCTTCGACCAACACCCCGAGGTCCTCGCCCACGAGCTGCACGGCCTCGGCGATCACCTTGAACCGCTGCCACTCGTCGGTGCTGCAGTCCGGCCGCCTGCCTTCGTTCCACGCGAGCATGCGCAGCTTGACCCCGCCCTGGCCCTCGGCCGCGATGTAGACCACAGGCCCGACAGCGGTCTCGTGCCCGTTCCAGGGGCGGCCCTGCGTGATGCACAGCGCCATGTCGAGCGCGACCATCGACTTGCCAGCGCCGGGCGTGCCGAACATCACGCTGAGCTCGCCCTGCTTCAGCACGCCGTCGATCAGCCACGGCTGCAGGACGAAGTCGAGGACGTCCTGGGTCGAAAGGACGCGGATCACCGTGTGCTCCTCGACCGGCCGAAGCAGCTTGAGCTGCGCAGGAAGGAAGCGCTTGTTGGCCGAGTGGCCCGTATCCGAGTTCAGGAAGTACACCCAGATCCAGCCGTCCTCGAAGCCGGTGACCTCTCCTTGGTTCTCGC
Organism: Planctomycetaceae bacterium; assembly: GCA_013360535.1. Taxonomy (GTDB): domain Bacteria; phylum Planctomycetota; class UBA1135; order UBA1135; genus F1-120-MAGs118. Next base: position 5,466 of record JABWBL010000167.1, on the reverse strand, counting down.
GATCGCTTGGGCTGACGAGGTCGCCGACTCGGAATTCGCCCCGCCTGCGTATGCGCGGTTCCGCCGCTTCCTGTGACACGACGTCGCGCGCCGGCACGGCGGTCGATGCTTGCGCGTACTCCTGCCCATCCTGCTCGCCCCAATCGGAGAGCGCCGCTGCCGCGGCGTCGACGTTCGCAGGGACCGCGGGGGTGCCCGCCGAGTCCGCCGAAGACGCGCCAGCGCTGGCGGACGCCGCCTTCGTCGAGGGGTAGATCAGCGACTTGAGGTCCGCCCATCCGCGCCCCGCGCAGCCGCTGTGCAGGCAGCCCGCGGCCATCGCGCCGCTTGGGAACCGCGCCACCCACGCCTTGCCCGGCCCGTGGCTCGGGTTCCAAGGGCAGGTGTCGAGCACCCACCGGTACTTGCCATCCCAAGGGCCTTGGCGGAGCACCGAAAGCCCAGCGCTCGCGAGCATCGCGGGAACGTCATGTTGCCGACCGCCGCTCGTCGAGGCTGCGTAACGCGGCGCGCGGTCGCGATCGGAAGGCAACCGCCCCGCCAGCGCTTCGAGCTGCTCACGCGTTACCGGAACGAGTTCGTCCGGCATGTCCAGGATCGCGGAACGGCGGTGCGGGCGCTCTGCGGTGGAGTCGCCCTTGCACGCCATCGATCCGTAGAGCTTCGAGATCTGGGCACGCTTGGTGACCGACGTGTCCACGATCGACTGCTCGGAGTCGAACTGCATCGCGAGGGCCTTGAGGCAGCGCTCGAGCAGCGCGCCGTCGTCGCAGCCTTCGCCGAGGCGGTAGAGCAGGTGGCCGCCGTTGCCGCTGTCCGCGCGCACGGGGGCGGGCCAACCGAGCTCGGTGAGCTCGTCGGCGATCGCGGCCGACACTTCGAGCGCGTGCGCGTGCTCCTCGTCGGTCGACGAGATGCCCGAGGGACGCACCGGGTCGACGTCGATCAGGCACCAGCGCCGTTCGGTGATGTCGCTGTCGGACGTGGTGACCAACGCGCGGTCCTTGACGCGATTGACGGCACGCGCGATGAGCTCTGGGTTGACCCTGTTGAGCGTCGCGTACAGGCCATCGAAAGTGCCATCGCGCTGCGCGACCGCCTGCAGGAACTTGAGCGGCGTGTCGAAGTAACCCGAGGCGATTCTGCCGGCGTAGCCCTTGCTGTTGACCGCGCGCACCTCGACCACAACGCCGGGCTCGAAGAAGAGCAGCTTGGCAAGCTTCTGCGCGCTCTCGAGGCCGGCCCACAGGCTGTTCGGCCCCTTCTCGGCCGAGGCTGTTTCGCCGGGGCCAGGAACGAAGCGACCGGGGAGACCCGCCAGCATTCGTTCGGCGATCTCGGCGTTGGTGGGCGCCTTCGAAGGAGCGGGCTGCTCGGTGAGAGGCGGCGCGTTTTCGGCCTGCGGTTCGACACCGGGAGCCTGGGGCTGCTCGGCGTGCTCCGACGCGTCGGAGTCGTCGCGCGGGAGGTCTGCGGGATCGGTGGGCTTCATGACGCCACCGCCTTGCCAGCGCCGGCGGGGACACCCACTTGGCGGCTGGCCAACGCGCCGAGGAACGACGTCCGCAGGACAGCGAGGCGATGGCCGACCCGGATGTAGGGTCCGCAGTCGCCGCGTCGCACGGCTCGTCGGGTACTGGCCTGGCCGCGGCAGAGAACCTCAGCCAGGTCGGGAACGAACAGAACCTCCGGCAGGGCAGCCCGCCGGACCGTAGAAGCATGAGTGGAGGTAACCATGCCCAGCTACGGGCAGGACCTCCGTCGAGTGGCTAGTAACGACTAGGTAAACCCGAGCTTAGTCAGGGGCGGTCAGAGTTTCCTGGGGCCGATCCCCTTCAGGATGCGCCCCTTGAGCTTGGAGAACTCAAGGTCGATCGCCTGCCGGGACAATTCGTGTTTCTCCGCCAGCGCTCGCGCGCTGATCTCGCCCTTGAGCAGCGCTCGGGCGTTGTCGGCAACCACGCGCCGAACTGGCGACACCGAGCTCCTGGCGTGGGCCTCTGCCCGAAACGCGTCGATCCTGTTCCGCACTTCGACCGCAAGGCGAGCCTCCTCCGCCTGGGACGCGGCGTCCACAGGAGTCGCGCTCTTGTCGACGGCAAGCTCTTCCAGGTCGTCCTCGACGTCAACGCGCGTCAGCTTCGTCCGACGACGCTTCACGACCACGTCGCGGAAGCCGAGCTCGCTCAACGTGAACCTGCCGTCCTTCTTGCGGAACAGCGCGTTCGCCAGCCGAGCGGGCTTCTCCCGCTGAGCAAGAAACAGGCTCGTACTCACATCGGCGAGCTTCTCCCTTTGAGAGACCGCCTCAGGGTCCACTGGCGCGTCCGGCCTGAACATCGCATCGATGAGTCGGGCTGCGTCGCTCTTGTCAGCGCCGACACGCGACTCCAATGCCCGCCGCACGAGTTCGACGATTCGCTGTTGCGCCGCAGTCGCGTCGCCGCTTTCCACGGCGGACTGGGCAGCGGTCACGGCGTTATGCCAGCCCACGCGCCAGCCGTTGACGCGCTCGTCGAGCTCCCGACGGGGCGTCGGTTCCGAGGGAGCCAACTGAGCCGCAGCCGCCAATGTCCGATGCTGGTCGAGGAGCACACCCACCGTAGCGATCTCGAGCACGTTCTGCTCGCGCACGCCGCATCGCTCGCCTCTCGGCGCGAACTTGTCGAGCAGCTCCCACAAGCCGGATGTGATCGTCACTCCAACAAGGCCGACCGGGCCGAGTAGCGCGCCGTGCTTCCTTCCAAGCTTGCGGACGACTACCTTCAGCTGTCGGCGAAACTCAGACTGGTACGAGTACTCCAGTGCATCCCGCGCCCACTGCGAGACATCGTCGAGCCCCCACGCATCAGTAATCCGCTTCGGCTTCATGGTGTTGCCCTCCAGGTGGCACCAGCCGAGCAGCCCCTGTCGGGGACGATCAAGTACGTGCACAGACTTGGAAGGAAGAGCGGATCGTTCCAGCCTGACGTAAGCCCCGGTCGGAGCAACGAGTTCCGGCGATCAGGGCGGGCCCCATCTCGGCCCCGTCCGCCAGCACCGAAAACCGTTCCCAACCTGCCGAACCGACCAAGCAGCCAACCCCAACGCGATCACGGTGTCATCATGTCCGCCGCCCGGCGCGCTGGTTCGCACATGGCCCGACTCGGTTGTGCTGAACTCGTAGCTCTCGAGCTCGTCGATCAACTCTGGGCAGATCTCGGGTTTCGGCAAAACGATTAGACGCTGCTCAAGCATCAAAGACAGATTCTCAATTAGCGCCGACTTCGATTTCGCACTAAATGGATATGGCACAATCGCGCAACCGTCTTTTCGCAATTGCTCATAGACTGGATCGCCGACGCCCGTGACGTCGCACGTCGCACGCGCGCCGTTGTAGCGCTGCAACGCCGCGCGAATGCGAGCGACTTGCAAGCCCCAGTCGAGTCGATGGAAGCGATCGACGAACACGACCTCGCGTTGCGAATTGAGAATGGCCAAGACCGTATAGTCCTCGACCTTCGCAAGGTCGAGACCGCCAAAATAGACTTCACCACGCACCGGCTCCTTCCATTCACCCGTGGCAGCGTCGCGCACGTTGCGAAACACCGCGCCCGCGCCCTCGACGAACGCTGCGCCGAACTCCTGCTCGAAAACGCGCTGCGGCAGCTTTTCGCGCTCGGCCTCGATCAGCTCGCGATCGAGCAACGGATTTGACCATGATGGCATATTCCAACTTTCGTGGTCTGCGTCGCGATTCGGTCCTTGTCCGCGGCGGAACAAGTCGTAGAAATAGCTTTTCCCTTTTGGCGTCGAAATCAGCAATGCCCAGCCGCGCTTATCAATGAGGCGCTGTGAAATGTGATTTTGCCAAATGGCTGGCTTCAACCGCGCGGCCTCGTCGACGATCACGAAGTCGAGGCCTTCACCGAGCAGCGAGACCGGGTTATCCGCGGACTTCGCGCGGATCTCGGACACGCCACCAGCCATGTTGCGCAGCAGGATCCGGCGCTCGGCTTCCTTCTTTTGGATTAGCCGGTGACGCAATCGCTCAAGCACGATCACTTCGACTTCACGAAAAACGCGATCAGCCAGATCGTAGGTCGGCGCGACAACCCAGCCGATGGACTTGTCTCTCGGTTCCATCGCGGCTGCAATTGATTCCATTGCAGCACAAACGGTCTTGCCCCAACGAACGCCGCACGCGACCACCCGGAAGCGCGCCGTCGAACGGTGCACCGCGAGCTGGCCAGCGTGCGGCTCGTAGCCGAGGTCGTCGAAGAGCGAGAGCTTATCCAGTCGCATCGGTGGGCTCCGCGGCGGGCTCGGGCTCCACGGCCTCCGGCTCCGAAGGGTCGCCAGCGCTCGGCTCGTTCGCTTCCGACGCGCTCGCCGTGTGCGCGCTTCCCTTGCGCAGCTCCGCCTCGCTCACGCCCTCCTTGATGAGCCAGCGCTCGCACTCGCGCCGTGCGATGTGCTCCATGTTGTCGACGCGCTCGGTGGGCTCGCCACGCACGAGGCGCTCGAGCTCGATGCCGACCGAGAGCGCGCGCGTCGCTCGGCCGAGCAGCTCCATCTTGCCCGACTGCAGCGCCTCGAGCCCCTTGCCCTGCATGAACTTCGCGATCTTCAGGTGTCGCTCGTTCATCGTCGTGATCGACTCGAGCGCCGCGGAGTCCGTGCGTTCGCGCGCGCGCTCGTCGAGCTCGGCGAGGCGCTCTTGCCAACGTTCACGCTTCGCGAAGTCAGCGACGCCGCGGCGGGAGACGCCGTAGTGCTCGGCGACCGCCTCGTAGGTGCGCGTCGGCCCGAGGTTGACGTAGTAGAGAAACGCCTCCGGCGGGATCTTGCGGTTCATTCGGCGGCGCTCCCTTCGGCTTCGCTGCGCTCGGCGGCGGCGTCGCTCTCGCGATCGTTGCCGGCACTGCCGTCCGCGCTGCTCTCAACCTCGACGCCTCGCTCGCGCGCGATCTCCGCGAACGTCCGCCCGTCGCCCTCGAGCGTCGCCTCGCGCCCGGTGAGCTCTTCCCAGCGCTTGACGATGACGTCGCAGTAGAGCGGATCGAGCTCCATCAGGAACGCGCGACGCTTTGCCTGCTCGGCCGCAGCCAAGGTGCTGCCGCTGCCACCGAAGAGGTCGAGCACGTTCTCGCCCTCGCGCGAGCTGTACTGCATGGCGCGCAACGCGAGCTCGATCGGCTTCTCCGTCAGGTGCACCATCTCGGTGTGGTTCAGCTTCGTCACGTGCCACACGTCGACGGCGTTGTTGGGCCCGAGGTACACGTGCGCCGCGCCTTCGCGCCAGCCGTAGTAGGCCCACTCGTGCCCCGACATGAAGTCCTTGCGGCCGAGCACGGGGTGGTTCTTCACCCAGATGATCGCTTGGCTGAAGTACAGCTCGCTGTCGGCGATCGCGGGCGGGTAGTTCTTGAGGTTGCCGTAGCCGCCCCAGATGTAGAACGCGCGCCCCGGCTCGAGCGCGAAGGC
>JABWBL010000166.1 GCA_013360535.1 Planctomycetaceae bacterium | reverse complement strand
GGCTCGACGTAGGTCTTGTGCGCCGGGATGAGCGGCACGATCCGCTTGGCGTAGTGGAACGACCCGCCGAACGTGCCGAACGGCTGCGCCTTCTCGACGTCGTCGTCACCCTCGTCAAGTGCGCCGTCCCAGTCGTCGAGGACGAACTCGTCGTCGAGCGCCTTGGTGGTCGGCTCGTAGTTCGCGACCAGGAGCTGCGTCAGCACGGAGCTGCCGCCGACGCCGCGCATGTGCGCGATGGAGCGCCGGGTGCGGATGCGCTTCGACCAGAAGTCCGAGCCCTTCACCAGGTCGGGGAACTTGCCCCGGATGCCGTAGGTGATGAGGAAGCGGCCCTTGAGCGACTTGAGCAGCTTGAAGAAGCGCTCCTCGTCGAACTCGCTCTCGCCGAGCGCCACGAGGCTCTCGCTGTCGACGAGCAGGTTCAGCCGGCGCGTGCGCAGCAACCCCTTGGGCAACGCCACGCTCCCCTCGCGCAGCGTCACGGGCACCTCGAACAGGAAATCGCGACTCTCGACGCGCCGCCGCCAGCTCAGCGTGCGCCGCGCCTCGCGACCTTCGATGGCGTCGATCCAGTCATCCCCCGCGACGAGTCGGGCGACCTCGGCCGGCGTGCGCCCCGCGGCGTACAGGCCGCCGATCAGCGCTCCGCCTTCGCAGCCGACGACGAAATCGACCGGAACGTGCAGCCGTTCGAGCTCCTCGAGCACCCCCACGGCGGCGACGGTGCGCGCACCACCGCCGGAGAGCACGAGCGCGACTCCGGGCGGACCGGAAGCGTCTTGAGACACGGCGAGCGCGAGCGAGACGAACAGCGCAATCATGGCGCGGGGGGGCCCAGAGGCTAGCCACGAAGGACCGGCCTGCCCCCAAGGAAATCGCGGCCCAGCGACCTATACTCCCCGCACCATGCAGCAGGTTTCCGCGGAACCCGACGCGCCTTCCCACCCCCTCTGGAATGCGCCTCTCGCCTCGCGCGCCCGTTCCGGCGAAGTCGCCCGCGAGCTCGAGCGCATCGGCGACAAGGTGCGCACCGCCCAGCGCCTCACGCCGGCGGAAGGCCTCTATCTGCACGAGAATGCCGACCTGATCACGCTCGGCCTGCTCGCCGACCACGTGCGGCGCGCCAAGCACCCGCAGCCGCACGTCACGTACATCGTCGACCGCAACCTCAACCCGACGAACGTCTGCATCACCGACTGCGGCTTCTGCGCGTTCTATCGCCGCCCGAAAGCCGACGGCGCCTACGTCCTGCCGCGCGAGGAGATCGTCGCGAAGATGCAGGAGCTCTCCGACCTGGGCGGTCGGCAGGTGCTCATGCAGGGCGGTCACCATCCGTATTTGAAGAGCGACTGGTGGTGCGAGCTCTTCAGCGACCTGCGCGCGCGTTTCCCGCACATCAACCTGCACGCGCTCTCGGCGCCCGAGCTCGACCACCTCTCGAAGCTCGACAAGCGTCCCGTCGAGGAAGTCCTGCGCGACCTGATGGCCGCGGGACTCGGCAGCGTGCCCGGTGCGGGCGCCGAGATTCTCGTCGAGCGCGTGCGCAAGATCATCGCGCCGAAGAAGACCACGACCGAGCGCTGGCTCGACGTGCATCGCAAGGTGCACGAGGCCGGGCTGCGCTCGTCGGCGACGATGATGTTCGGCCATGTCGAGACGGTGGCGGAGTGCATCGAGCACATGACGCTGCTGCGCGACCTGCAGGACGAAACCGGCGGCTTCACGGCCTTCGCGTGCTGGCTGATGCAGCCCGACGGCGTGCCGGAAGAGCACATCTACCCCGCGCGCAAGACGCCCTCGGTGTACCTGCGCATGCAAGCGCTCTCGCGCATCTACCTCGACAACTTCGACAACATCCAGACGAGCTACGTCACCGCCGGCCTCAAGATGGCGCAAGTGACGCTCAGTTACGGCTGCAACGATTTTGGCGGCACGATGCTCGAGGAAAACGTCGTCAGCGCCGCTGGCTGCTTCAACCTCGCACCGATCCAGAAGCTCGAGAACGTGATCGCGCGCGCCGACTTCACGCCGCTGCAGCGCAATTCCTGGTACGGCATCGTCGACCCGCGCCACCCCGAGCTGCAGCGTGGGCCCAACTCTGGCGCCGAATCCCGGCCGCGTGGCTTCGCCAAGGCGGTGAAGGCGTGAGCGTCGCCACGACGACCGCGCGCGACGAGCGCCTGCTCGGCCTCGCGCGCACCCACGGACTCGGCGTGATCGCGGAAAAAGTGCTCGCGCGCGAGCGCTTGAGCCCCGACGACGGGGTCGCGCTCTACCGCAGCCCGCACCTGCAGGTCGTCGGCGCGCTCGCCAACCACGTGCGCGAGCGGCTGCACGGCGACCTCGCGTACTTCAACGTCAACCAGCACGTCAACTACACGAACCTGTGCAACAAGCTGTGCCGGTTCTGCGCCTTCCAGCGCCTTCCGGGACAAGCCGGCGCCTACCAGATGACGCCTGAGCAGGTCGCCGACAAGATCCGCGCGCAGCTCGGCGAACCGGTCACCGAAGTGCACATGGTCGCGGGCGTGTGGCCCAAGATCCCCTACTCGTACTACCTCGACATCCTGCGCGCCGTGAAGTCGGTGCGGCCCCAGATCCACATCAAGGCCTTCACGATGGTCGAGCTCGACCAGATCGCGAAGACGGCGAAAAAGCCACTCGAAGTGGTGCTCGAGGAACTCAAGGCTGCAGGACTCGGCTCGGTTCCCGGCGGCGGCGCTGAAGTGTTCAGCGAGCGCATCCGCAAGGAGACCTACCACCTCAAGATCTCCGGCGACGAGTGGCTCGACATCGCACGCAAGGTGCACAAGGCCGGCCTGCGCTCGAACTGCACGATGCTGCACGGCCACGTCGAGACCGTGGAAGAGCGCGTCGACCACCTCGACCGCCTGCGGCGCCTGCAGGACGAGACCGGCGGCTTCCAGACCTACATTCCGCTGTCGTTCCACCCGGAAAACAGCGAAATGGCCGACGTTCCGGGCCCGACGGCCGTCGACGAGCTGCGCGAGATCGCGCTCGGCCGCCTCCTGCTCGACAACATCGCGCACATCAAGGCCTACTGGATCCTGATGGACATCCCGATCGCGCAACTCGCGCTCTCCTACGGCGCCGACGACGTCGACGGCACCGTGGTCGAGGAGCACATCTACCACGACGCCGGTGCGACCACGCCCGAAGTCGTCAAGCGCGCCGAGCTCGTGCAGTGGATCCGCGACGCGGGTCGCATCCCGGTCGAACGCGACACGCTCTACAACGTCGTGTGGAGCGCCGAGCCGGCGCTCGCGCCCGTCGGCAAGCCGGCGCCGGTCGCGAGCTAGAGATGGCTGCGTCGGCGCGTGCCCGTTTCCTGCGCTGGCTGGCGATCACGCTCGCGGTGATGACGGTGCTCGCCGGCGCAGCGATCCTCGTCGGGCAGCGCGTGCTTCGCAAGCGGGTCGAGCTCGCGCGCGAGCGCATGAAGTCGGAACCGCCGGTCGCGCCGGGGCCCGCGCGGCTCGAAGGCGAGGATCCGATCGCGTGGCTGCTCGCGATCGAAAAGGCGGAGCCGCAGGAGGATCTGCCAATTCCAGAAGAATGTTCCGAAGCACCGGAAGACGCGCGCGACACGCTGGACGGCACGTGGACGCGCTTGTCGGCCTGGAATCTCGCGGAGCCCGACGTCATCTCCGGCTGCACGCTCGCGATCCTGCGGGCTCAAGTCGCGTCGACCGCGGCCCAGCTCGAGCTGGCGCGACAGACCGAGCGGTACGGGCCCTTCCAGCTGCCGGAGATCCCGAGCGAGATCAACGATTTCTCCAAGCTGGCTCCCGCTCACGTCTCGAAGGCCATGAAGGTCGTGCGCGTGCTGGTCGACTCCGCAGCCCTTGCCGCTGCCCAGGGAGATGCTCAGAGAGCCATTCAGGACCTTCGACTGGCGTTCCGTGGGATTGGAATCATCGACGAGCGAGACGGCACCACCAACTGGCTTTGTGTGCGGTATACGGAGGGTCTCTTTCTCGGTGCGGTCACGCGGCTCGCCCAATGGCTTGATCCGGCCATCGACCTCTCTGAGTTTCAGGCTCTCCTGCAAGGCGTGGATCCGTGGCCGGCCTACGAGGCCACGTTGCGCACGGAACGCACGCGATTCGTCGCATGCCTGGACGTGGTGCGCAGGCATTCCACCGAAGGCCAACCGCCGGGGGTGGAGTTGCTCGGCGTTGACGCCTGGGTGGATCACGAGGAGAAGTTGCTCCTCGACGCCTACGCCGCGGGGCTGGAGGCAGCGCGCGCGCACCGTGCTCCCCCTGCCGAAGAGCCGTTCGAGCCCCGTCCGTGGAATGTGATGTTCTCGATGATGGCGCCACCGCTGCAACGCCATCACGAGACGCTCCTTCACAGCGAGGTGAGGCGATTGCTGACGATTGGAGTTCTGGTAGCCCGCCACGACGGTCTGGAAGCTGCCGAGGCGTGGGCCGCTGGCCAAGTGGACCCCTTCGCCGCAGGCGCGCTGCGAACACGCCGAGACGGTGACGTGCTGCGCATCTGGTCCGTCGGGCCCAATGGCAACGATGACGGAGGCGACAGCGGGGACCCCGATGAACCGAGGCCGCCGCAGGACTTGGTCGTCTCGTTCCGAGTCCGCTGATTGCGAGTGGAGCGCGAGCCGTGCTCGCAGCCGGCGCGAAGGACGCGCAACGCTTCTGCGAGTGCTCCTGACTCGTCGAAACCTCGGCGCTACGATCCCGCGCGATGATGGAGCCCGACTCGCTCGCCAGATCCAGACCACGCGGCGTCCGGAGCCTGCTGAAGTGGCTTGGCATCGCGCTCGCGGTCGTCGGCGTGCTCGCGACGGCGGCGGTGTTCGTCGCGCGCTCGGTGCTTCACGAACGCGTCGTGCGCGAGCGCGAGATCGCCGCGACCGATCCGCCGGCGCCGCCCGGGCGCGCGCGCCTCGAGGGCAAGGATCCGGCGGCGTGGCTCGAGCAAATCGCGAAGTCCGAGCCGCGAGAGAAGCCCGGCACTCCGGACGAACCGTGCTACTTCGCGGAAATGCAGTCGGGCCCGGTGCAGGACGTACTCGCGGCGGTCGCCCACGAGCACGAACACGCCGAAGCACGCATGGACCTGCGCGAGTGTGGGCTCGAGCTCCTTCGCGCTGACCAGTCGATGCGCGGCAAGCAACTCGCGCTCGCCCTCGAAGCCTCAACTTACGGTTCGTTCCGGCTCGTCCCGCCGCGATCGGAGACCGACACGGACCCGCCGGTGGCGGCGGCGCTCCCGGTGTGGGGCCACATGCAGGCCTACCTCGTGCTGTGCGAGTCGGCGTGGCTCGCGGCGGCGCGTGGCGAGCACGAGCTCGCGCTCGCCAAACTGCGCCTCGCGTTGCGCGCGCTGCGCACGTTCGACGCACGAACGTCGTTCCATGTCGCGTTGTGCGTGTTCGAAGGTGAGCGCACGTGGCTGCGCACGCTGAGCCTCGTCGCGCGCGAATTGCCGGGCGACGTCGGCGTCGCTGAGTTCGAAAGCGTGCCCGACGAATTCAACCCGTGGCCCGAGGTCGAGGCCGCGTGGCAGGCCGAGCGCACGACCGGCCTGCAGGCGATCACGTGGATGCGCGCGCAGACCGAAGGCGGTTTCGAGCCCGGGCCAATCTGGATCGGCAACGACGCGTGGCTCGACCACGAGGAGACGCTCTTCCTGCAGGCGATCGCGACTTCGCTCGCGCACGCACGCGCGCACACCAACCCCGGGCCCGGGCCGAATCGGAGCCCGCGCGCTTGGGAGACGATCTCGGCGATGCTCACGCAGAACGTCGACAAGTTGCACGCGAGCGCGCTCGAGCTCGACGCGCTCCGCAGGGTCGTCCACGCCTTCCTGATCGCTCGCCGCGACGGCCCGCAGGCGGCGATCGACTGGGCCTCGTCGCAAGTCGATCCTTTCGACCGCCATCCGCTGCGCACGCGGCTCGTGGACGAGACTCTTCTCGTTTGGTCCATCGGCCGCGACCTCACCGACGACGCCGGCGACCCCGCGGCGGACATCTCGATGGCGCTGCGCACGCGCTGACGCGGATTGGTCACCGCGCGAACGGTGCGCGCAGCCAGCGTGAGGCCCAGGCGGCGGCGAGGAGCGCGTGCACGGCGAACTTCGCGCCGAGCTCCGCGACTTCGCCGCTGAAGAGCGGCGAGCCCAAGAGCAGCGAGACCAGGCCCACGAGCGCGATCAGGGCCACCAGACCATGCAGGAAGAGCGCCAGCGGGCGGACCCAACGCTTGCGGAGCAGGGCGCCGACGTAAAGCGAAGCCATCAGGATCGAGGCGGCGACGAGCAGGCCGCGCAGCGAGGAGTCGTGCGAGGCCGGCGCGGTGTCGGGCAAGAGCTCGGGCTGGATCGCGAGCGTGGCCATGCCGCCGGCGCCGATCAAGTACAGCGCGAGGAAGGCGTGCTGGGGCTTGGTGAGGGGCGAGCGGGCGGTCACGGCGAAGAAGATCGCGCGCGGGCGCGAGCGGCGCAAGCGATCGCGCGGGCGGGCGAAAAAAAATCCGGGATGAGGTGATACCGCCGAGGGTGCCCGAGCGTCGTGCTCTGCAGAGAAGGAGACTTCGACCGATGCAAGCACGCTGGATCCAGTTGCCGTTCGACCCCGTCCGCGGCACGTTCGACGACACGCCGCTCGTCCGCGCCCTCGAGGAACGCCCCGCGTCCGCGGTGCGCGAGTACCTGTTCCACTTCGAGGATCGTCCGCACTTGGGCTGTTTCGTTCAGTGGCGCCGGACCGCGAGCGCGCCGCGCGCCGGCCGCACGACCGAAGAGGAACTCGACGAGATCCTCGACCGGCTCGACGCCGAAGAGCGCGAGCGGGAGGAACGCGAGTCGGAAGACGACGGGCTGGCGAGCCTGGAAGCGCTCGAGATCCGTCGCCTGAGTCCCACCGAAGTTGCGCAGCTCGAGCGCGCCGAGCGCAAGCGCCTGCAACGTGAGGGCAAGCGCGCTCCCGAGAAGGGCAAGTCGCGACGCAACCACCTCGACCGGAACGGCACGCTGAACGGTGAGGACTTGGAAGAACGTGATGGCCTCGCCCGCCAATCGGCAGCTCAAGAAGCAGCGGCCGTCGATTCATCGGTCGACGACAACGCTGCCGAGCAAGAACCGCTCGACGGCCCGTCCCAGCGCGCTGCGGAAGTCCTGCGCGCCTGGCGCAACACGCGCCGCCGCGAGCTCGACGTCCCGGCCTACCGCGTACTCACCAACCGCCAGCTCGAAGCTGTCGCCCGCCGGCGCCCGGACACGCTCGGTGCGCTGGCGGAGAT
>JABWBL010000165.1 GCA_013360535.1 Planctomycetaceae bacterium | reverse complement strand
TCCGTCGTCGAGCCGCCCGCGTGCGCGACGTCGATCAGCTTCGAGCCCAGCGCCATGCCGCGGTGCAGCGTCGCGAGCGTGCGCGCGCGCGGGAACTTCTCGCCCAGCCGCTCCGCCGCCGCGACCAGCAGGTCGCGATCCTCCGCGGGCAGCGCCGTCTTGAGCACCTCCGCGATCAGGTCGACCGCGGGCTCGGTCTGCGCCAACGCGAGCGACTGCCGCGCGAGCTTCGCGAGTTCCGTGTCGAGCCCGAACAGCGCGAGCCGCAAGAGCTCGACGGAATCGACCTCACGCGTCTTCATCGTCGCCTCGATCAGCTCACGCCGCACCTTCGGCGTGCCCGCGCGATAAGCCTGCTCGACCGCGAGGCGATCGACGATGTCGGGGCTCGCGATGCGCTGCGTCAGCGGCAGGCCATCGCGCACGCGCTCCTTCTTCGGCGGAAACTCCTTGGCCGCCTCGACGTAGGCCGTGAGCACCGTCTGCGTGTCCCACGAGTAGTAGACGTCGTAACGTTCCTTGCCCGAAGGCTCGAGCACGATGTGCCGCGGCGACACGCGCAGGCCCTCGAAGTACTTCGTGTAGAGCTCGGTCTCGCACGTGATGTGCTCGCCGCAGGTCACCGTGCCGAAACGCGGGCATTCGACACGCGCGCCGAACTCGTCGTAATCGCGCGGCGTGTGGCGGTACACCGAACCGATCACGCAGATGTACGGCTCGAGCAGCTTGGCCGCCTCCGGATCGCGGTACTTGACGCCCGCGAAGTGCTCGCTCGCGATCTCGCCATCCATGTTGACCGCGACCATGATCGGCTGGCCGGTCTCCTTCGCGAGCGCGAGCGCGTCGTCGAACGAACGCTGCCACTTCACGAGCACCGGCTTCGCCCAACCCTCCGCCGTCGCCGCCGGCCACATCATCGGCTCCGTCAGCCCGTCGCCGAGCTTCGCCGGCGAGCCGAACTTGAACGCGTCCTGAGACGGCGCCGCGCCGCCCGTCGGGCGTTGTGCCGGTTGGCCCTGAGCAGGCTGACCCTGGGCAGGCTGACCCTGCGCCGGCTGGCTGTTACCCGCCTGGCCCTGCCCCGCTAGGGGGGGCGACTTCGGCGCCTCCTGCGCGAACGCAAGGAGGGAGCAAGCAACAAGAGACAAGCCGAGGGTAGGGAGTCGGTGCGCCATGGGAGACCTAGATTGACCGCGTCCCGCGGTCACGTCCACCCATCCGGCCTTCCGCCGTCGTCCGGGACCCCCGCGGCGCCGTCCAAGTCCTGAGGAACGCTCAACCCATGCTCCTCGCCCTGGTTCTGGCCGCCCTGCAGCTCTCGTCCGACCCGCTCGTGCCCGAGCTCGCGCAAGTGCGCCTGCAGGTCGGCGCCACGTCGATCGAGCCCATCCCCGACGCGGAACTGCCGTGGGAGATCGCGCTCTCTGGCGGCAAGCTGCTCGGCACCCCCACTGGTGGCTACGAGTTCGTCCAGGGCGCCTCTCGCATGCCGCTCGAATTCAACTCCGATCGCGGCTGGTTCCTGTGCGCCGACTCTGAGGTCGCATGGTTCGCGAGCGCCGACTTCCCGACCCAACTGAAGCGCGTCTCGCTTTCCACCGGACGGCAGCTCGACATTTGGAACGTTTCCACGGTGGAGCGCGTCGCTGCGTTGGATCCCGAGGCTTGGTTCGCAGATGCGTTGGTCGAAGAGGGTCGGCTCTTCCTCTTGTTCACAGGCGATCTCGGCAGCCAGGTCCTGTGCCTCGACTCGCGAAGTGGCGTTCCGCATTGGGACCGGGTTCTTCCGGGTCCGGACCCGGACTCCATGCCAATCACCGAGTTCCAGCGGTATTGCTTCCGTCGTGACCTGACCTGCTTCGGGGACATGCTCGTCGTGCGGGCGCGGCCCGACCTGCCGATCCTTGCGCTCGACAAGCAAACGGGAGCCGACCGCTGGCAGCTCGAGCGGATTTGGGAGTTCCAGCGGCGGTCGGTATCCAGCGATCCGCCGGCTCAGCCACCCCGACGCTTCGCACAAGGATTTCGGAGATCCAGCGAGGACTGGCGGCTGCCGTTGCAGGAAGCACGCGAGGGCTTTGATGAGACCCATCTGGGCTGGATGCAGTGGTCCGCTCGTGTGCTCCACGGTTCGTGCCGGCACGACGAGCCGATGCTGCTCGTGTTCGGCGGAACGGCGCGACGAGGCGTGGGCCAGAGTGAATTCGACGAGCGGGACACCCTGACCTACGAGATCAACCCCCGCGGCAAGGTGGTCGACGTTCTGGCTCTCCAGGGGAAGTTCGCCATCGAGGCTTGTGTCACGCTAGGTGACCGCTTGGTGATCGCGGAGCGTTCGGGAGCGCTGTTGTGTTTCGTGAAGTCCGCAGCCTTGCCTCGATACCCGAAAGAAGGGGATTGGGAGGCGAATCCGATGGCGATCCTCTGGCAGCGCGAGTTTCGCGCTGTGCCGGGGCCCGCGCGCTTCGTGCTGCAACCCATCGAACCCTCGACGGCGCTGTGCCGCGAGCTCGCGGTGATGACGGGCTCGTGGGGGCGCGTGGACTCGGAGACCGATTCCGTCGCGCGCCTTCCGATCTCGCTCGTCGATCCGGCGACCGGCAACGCTCGCACCGCCGAGCTCACCGTGCCCTTCACCGGCAAGATCAAGACACTCGGCCCCGAAGCTGACGTCGATGACTCGACCGTCGATCGCTATCACCCCCAATGGCTCGGGATCGGCCGCGTCGAGCTCGGCGACGGGCGGGTGCGTCTCCAGCTCAAGAGCGAGGAGGAGAGCTGGAGCTTGAGTTTCGCGCTCGCCGACGTGCTCGCGGCGCGTTGAGCGGGCGTGCAAGGGGCGACGGGGCGCGCCACAATCGGGGGGATGACGTCCAAGGTCGATGGAGCGGCGCTCGAGCGGGCGCTGGGGGAGCGGTTCGGGCTGCGGGAGTTCCGCGGGCCGCAGCGTGAGGTGATCGAGGCTTTCGTCGGCGGGCGCGATGTGCTGCTGACGATGCCGACGGGCGCTGGCAAGTCACTGTGTTACCAGCTGCCGGCGGTCGTGCTCGACGGACTGACGCTCGTGATCAGCCCGCTGATCGCGCTGATGCAAGACCAGGTCGATGCGCTGCGCAAGAAGGGCGTGCGCGCGGCGTTCGTGAACTCGTCGCTCGATTCCGGCCAACGGCGCGCGCGGCTCGAGGCGGCGGCGCGGGGCGAGCTCGAGTTGCTCTACGTGACGCCGGAGCGCTTCCGGGCCGCGGATTTCATCGAATTTGCGCCGAAATTGAGCATCTCGCGCATGGCCGTCGACGAGGCGCACTGCGTGAGCCAGTGGGGGCACGACTTCCGGCCCGACTACTCGCGGCTGGGTGAATACCGCGCGCGCATCGGCTCGCCGACGACGATCGCGCTCACCGCGACCGCGACGCCGAAAGTCGCCGCCGACATCGTCGCGAGCCTCGCGCTGCGCGATCCGCTGGTCGTGCGCACCGGCATCGAACGGCCGGAGCTCTTTCTCGCCGCCACGCGCGTCGACCTCGCCGAGGAGAAGGTGCCGCTGCTCGCCGAGCGCGTGCGCGCCATCGACGGCCCAGGCATCGTCTACTCGTCGCTGATCCGCGACCTCGAGGCGCTGCACTTGGAGCTCAAGCGTTCCGGCATCGACACGCTCGTCTACCACGGCAAGCTCTCGCCGCAGGAGCGCCGCTCGATGCAGGAGCGTTTCATGCGCTCGGAGCGCGACGTCGTGCTCGCCACCAACGCCTTTGGCATGGGCGTCGACAAGGAAGACATTCGTTTTGTGCTGCACGCGCAAGTGCCGCGCACGCTCGAAGCCTGGACCCAGGAAGTTGGCCGCGCGGGCCGCGACGGAAAGGCCGCGTGGTGCGAATTGCTCTATTTCGAGGAAGACCTTGCGATCCAGCAGGGTTTTGTCGAGTGGGCCAACCCGTCGCGTGAATACATGCTCGGCGTCTACGAGACGCTGCGCGGCTGGGGCGAGCGCCTCGCGACGAAGGACCTCGACGACCTGCGCGACGAACTGCTCATCAAGAACCGTTCGGACAACCGCGTCTCGATCTGCCTCAAGTGGCTCGAGGTTTTGGGCGTCACCGAAGGCTCGTTCGAGACCAACGACCTGCGTCTCGTGCGTGAGCTCGACCCCGCCGAGCTGCCCGAGAGCGTCGGCAGCCCCGACAAGCGCCGCGCCGACCTCGAAGGCCTGCTCGCGATGGCGCGTTTCGCCGGCCTCGCCGAAGAATGCCGCCGCGCCACGATTTCGCGGCATTTTGGCCTCCCCGAACCCGCCGCACCTTGCGGCGCCTGCGACATCTGCAAGGACGCTGCCACCTGGCGCTCGACTCACTTCACCGCCCGCGCGAGCGCCGCTCCCGCCCCCGAACGCACCGAACGCTGGCAACGCGGCGACTGGGTCCGCATCGACCGCCGCCACCTCGGCCAAGTCGTGCGCGTCGAAGGCGAAGGCAACCGCGTGCGCCTCGTCGTGCAGAGCACCACCGACCTTCAACTGCGCACGATCGACCCGCGCCGCCAGCGCATCGAACGCGTGGACGTCTGATCGAAACTATCGACTCAAGAATGCCGAGCCCGATCCGCGCGGGGCTACTTGCCGCCTTGCTTGCGGAATTGGCTGTGGCCGGCGGACTTGAGGTTGTCGGCGGCGCGCAGGGCCTTGTCGGCTTTCTTGGCGTCGCCGGAGGCGAGGCCCATTTCGACGTCGAGCAGCGAGCGCATCAGCTCCTGCATCTGCTCGCGGTAGGCGAGGGCGGCCTTCTTCTTGGCCTTTTCGTCGGTGAGCGCGGTGATCGTCTCGGGCAGCTCGGACTTGGCGTCGATCACGGCGCGCTGGACCTTCCAGACGTCGGGCAGGCCTTCCTCGAGCGCCTCGCCCTTCTTGATGCGTTCCGAGAGCGCCTTGACGGCGCCGCCGAGCTCTTCCATGGCGGTGCCGAGCTTGCCGCCGCCCTGGACGAGCGCGGGCGCGGGCGAACTGGAAGCGAAGACCGTGACGGTGGGGACGAGGGCGAGGGTGAGGACGGACAGGCAGAGAACAGCGGGGAGTTTCATCGGGGGCACTCGAAGGGGGGCTGGGGAGTCAGGGACGGTCATCGGAACCGATGGGAGGGGCCGGGGTCACGAAGGGATCCGTGCTGACGCCTCTCTTACGCGGCCCGTGGACGCTATACCGCTGCGCGCGATGACGGCGGAGCTTTTTGGGGCGGCGTGGGGCGAGCTGGTGGAGGAGCTCGATTGGGAGCGTCTGGGCCGGACCTACTGCGAGGGTGACGGATCAACGTTCTTCGATGAGGAGAAGGTCGAGGGCGTGCTCGAGACGGGGCTCGGGCTCGTCGACGAGCTTGTGAACGCACTGCCGCCCAAGGGCAGCGGCCGCAGCCTGTATCTGGGCGCAGCGGTGGCGGAACTGCCGCTGATTCTCGCGGAGAAGCTCGTGTTAGGCCGCGCGGTGCTGTGGCTCAACCTCGCCGGCGAAGAGGTCGAGGAGCTCACCCGCGCGCTGCACGTGGTCGGCGCGAAGCTCGGGCTCGACTTGCCGCTTCCCAGCACGCAACCGCTCTCGAACTACGCCGACGCAAGTTGCGACCACCTCTGGATGGCGAGCGTGCTGACCGATCCCGACGTGTTCCCCGCGTTGCACGACGAGCTTTACGGTCGTGCGGGCACGCCGATGGGCACGGGGCGCGGCGATCTGGAGAGCGAACGTGGGCGTGCCGAGGCGCTGTCGCGCGAACTGCTCGCAAAAGCCGCAGAAACCGGCGTGATCTCGACGACCGACGAGGAACTCACGCTGCTGCGCAAGCTCGCGCGCGAGGCCGGCCTCGACCTGCGAGTGCCGCGCGACGGCATCGAGAGCGCGATCGTCGGCGACGTCGTGCGCTTCGTGCGTTTCAGAGCGACAGCCGCGCGTTGAGCGCGTACGTGCTGTCGTCTTCCTGAATCTGGTAGCGCAGGCCGACGCTCGCGAACTCGAGGAAGTGCGCGCGTGCGCCGACCTCCCACGACAGCACCTCATCTTCCGAGAGCAGCGCCTGCAGGTCGGTCCAGCGCGCGCCGCCGTTGAGCTCGAGCCCGCCGGTCGGCCACGGCAACGCGATCCAGCGCAGTCCGGTGAACGCGGTCCAGCCGTCGTTGGTGTCGTCGAGGTTGGTGAGCTGGTCGCTGTCGATGTCGGCATAGAGCCAGGCGGCCTCGCCGACGACGTCGACACGCTCCGCGAGCGGCAGGTGCACGCCGACACCGAGCGCGAATTGACGGTTCGAGAAGTCGCCGAACGTGCTGGTGCCGGGGCCGACTCCCGCGAGCAACTTGCCACCGCCCGTGCCTCCGGCGGCGCCGACGTCGACGTTCTCGAGGTCTTCCTTGGCGTATTCGACGTAGAGGTAGAACAGGTCGAACAGGTCGAGCGAACCGCGCAGGTACACCGAGTCGGTGGCTTCGTCATAGGCGTCGACGTCGGTCGAGAAGTAACCGCCCTCGATGTAGGTGTAGCCGAGGAGCGAGCGCCCGGCCGCCTGCGGAACCGCGGCGGCGGCGAACATGCGCTCGAAGGCCGCCGGCTCGGGCGCGGCCAGCGGATCGAGCGGCGCAGGCGTCGAGAGCAGCGAAGCGGAAGCGAGGGCGACGGTGCAGAAGGAGAGCATGGGGGGCAGATCCTGTCGTGGAGCCGGGCGGCGTCGAACCTTGGAGGCGCAACATGCTACCGAGTCGCAATTTGGCGCGAAATGGCCCGCCCGTCCGCAGGGCTCGCGCTCTCGTTCGCCCGAGAATCTCAGTTGCCGCGTTGGACCTCGGCGAAGCCGTGCTCGGTGAGCCACGCGACGACGCGGTCGGGCTGGTCGCCCTGCACGACGAGCGCGTTGTTCTCGACGCGTGCGCCGGTGCCCAGCGAGCGCGCGAGCTCCTTCGCGAGCTTCTCGAGCGGATGCCCCGACAGACCGGGACCTTCGGCGAGCGTGACGGCCTTGCCACCGCGGCCCGAACGTTCGCGGCGCACGGTGACGCGGCCGGAATAGCGCTTTTCCTTGGGCTTTTCGGCGTCTCTTGCGTTCGCGGGCGCCGCCGCGGGCCCCGGAGGCAAGGGCCCGAGCTTGTCGCGCAGCGCGGCGAAAGGGTTGTTCGTCGGCTTGTCGCTCACTGCTTGTTTCCGCCCGGTGCGCTGGGGTCCGCAGGCTTCTCGGCGTCCTTGGCGGCCTTCTCCTCGGCCTTCTTCGCGGCTTCGGCCTTGGCCTTCTCCGCGTCGCGCGCTTCCTGCATCGGATTGCGTGCGCCGCCCGTGGGCGCCGCGCCGCTGCGACCGCGCCCGCCGCC
>JABWBL010000164.1 GCA_013360535.1 Planctomycetaceae bacterium | reverse complement strand
GAGGCTCTCGGGCAGGTCGCCCGCCGCGAGGCTCGTTCGGACGGCCATCATGCCGCAGCCGATGTCGACGCCGACCGCGGCGGGCACGACCGCTCCGACCGTGGGGATCACGCTGCCCACGGTCGCGCCGATGCCGAAGTGGACGTCGGGCATGGCGGCGACCCAGCCGTGCACGAACGGCAACCGCGCCACGTTGTGGAGCTGGCGTCGCGCGGACTCCTCGAACGCCACACCGCGCACCCACGCCTTGATGGGGACGCCGCCTTCGACCTCGATCACTTCGTGCTGGGACATCTGCTTCTGCTCCGCCTTCGGCCGTGCGAAGGCTGGTTGGGGCCGTGGCCCGTCGGGCGGAGCGCTGCGGCGCAGGGGTACATCCCGCGCCGTCCGCGTCTTGCACGCGCAGCCGCTCCGCCCGCAGCCGTTCCACACCAAGCACGGGTCGTGCCAGTTCGCTCTGAGGAGCCCTAAGTCGTTTGTTGGCAGCAATTTGAGGTCGATTCGCAGGCTTCAGTTCTGGCCGGATCTCCGCGAATGTTGCGCCGAGCAGATAGAGTCCTAGCTCTATGGCTAATTCGCGCCCCACCGTCGTGATCGGCTTCCTCGGGCTGAACCTCGACGCCACGGGGTCGCGGCGCTGGGACCGTTGGCGCCCGAGCGTCGACCTGTGCCGGCAGGAGGACCTGATCGTCGATCGCTTCGAGCTGATCGCGACGCGCGCGTCCGCGAAGCTCGCCGAGAGCGTGCGCACGGACATCGCCGCGGTCTCGCCGGAGACCGAGGTGCGGCTCCACTTCGTCGAGTTCGAGGATGCCTGGGACTTCGGCGAGGTGTTCGAGAAGACCGATGCCTTCGTGCGCTCGCTCGAACTCGAGCCCGAGCGCGAGGACTACCTCGTCCACATCACGACGGGCACGCACGTCGTCCAGATCTGCCTGTTCCTGCTGGTCGAGACGCGCCGCATTCCGGCGCGCCTGCTGCAGACCTCGCCGCCGCGCCGCGCTGGGGCCGAGCGCGGAACCGTGCAGGTGATCGACCTCGACCTCTCGAAGTACGACCGGCTCGCGCAGCGCTTCCGGCGCGAGCAGGAAGAGCGCCTGAGCTCCCTCAAGGGCGGCATCGCGACGCGCAACGCGGAGTTCAATCGCCTGATCGAGCGCATCGAGCGCGTCGCCGTCGCTTCGCGCGCCCCGCTCCTGCTGCTCGGACCGACGGGCGCCGGCAAGTCGCAGCTCGCCCGCCGCATCTTCGAGCTCAAGCGTTCGGGGGCGAGGCTCGAAGGGCCGTTCGTCGAGGTGAACTGCGCCGTGCTCCGCGGGGAAGGCGCGATGTCGACGCTCTTCGGCCACAAGCGCGGCGCCTTCACCGGTGCCGTCAGCGACCGCCAAGGGCTGTTGCGCACCGCGAACGGCGGCCTCCTGTTCCTCGACGAGGTAGGAGAGCTCGGTCTCGACGAGCAGGCGATGTTGCTGCGGGCGCTCGAGGAGCGGCGCTTCCTTCCCGTCGGTTCGGATCGCGAGGTCGAGAGCGATTTCCAGCTGATCGCGGGCACCAACCGCGACCTGCGCACCGCCGTCGCTCGAGGGCGCTTCCGCGAGGACCTGCTGGCGCGCATCGATCTGTGGTCCTTCTCGCTCCCCGGCCTGAGCGAACGGCCCGAGGACATCGAGCCCAACCTCGAATGGGAGCTCGAGCGCTTCGAGGAGCGCCACGGTTTCCGCGCGAGCTTCAACCGCGAGGCGCGCGAGCGCTTCCTCGGCTTCGCTACCTCGCGCGAGGCGCTCTGGAAAGGCAACTTCCGCGACTTCGGGGCCGCGCTCGTGCGCATGGCGACGCTCGCGCCGGCCGGTCGCATCGACGTGGCCACCGTGGAGGAGGAACTCGAGCGGCTGAGGCGTGCGTGGGCTGCGCCCGCGCTCGAGACCTCGAAGGTGCTCGAGCGCCACCTCGACTCCGAGGCCATCGCGCGGCTCGATCGTTTCGATCGCGTGCAGCTCGAGGACGTGCTCGCGGTCTGCGAGCGCTCGCGCTCGCTCTCCGACGCCGGCCGCACGCTGTTCGCGTGCTCGCGCACGCTGAAGGCGAGCTCCAACGACGCCGACCGCCTGCGCAAGTACCTCGCGCGCTTCCGGCTGGACTGGAAACGCGTCCACGCCTCAGGCGGCGAAGTGTCGTCCTGACGTCATGCGGACCGGAATCAGAGCGTGATGACCTTCTGCGCGGCGCCGAGCTCGCGCAGGATCGTGTCCATGTCGCTCACCTTCGCGGGAGCGATGTCGAGGCCGAACTGCTGGACGCAGGTGCCGCAGGGCACGAGGTCGACGCCGCGCTCGGCGAGGAGCGTGAGCTCGGTGCGCACGGGCGAATCCTGGGCGAGCAGCCTGACGCCGGAGTTGTAGAGGACGATCGCGTCGAGCCCGTCGAGCGCGATGGCCTTGCGCAGGAACGTGGCGAGGATGCGCTGGCCGAGCTCACGGTCCCCGTGGCCCATCTGATCCTGATTCAACACGACGACGGTTCGCATGGGCGCCGCTCCTTCGCGGGAACGGCATGCTCGCGGGAGCCCGCGTGCCGCACAAGTCAGGGCAGGATCACGAAGTCGATCGCCTCGGTGAGGTTGACGTTGTTCGGCGGCGCGAAGCCGGGATCGCGGCTGTAGAACTGCGCCCAGACTTCCTGACCGGCGACGAGTTGCGGATCGTTGCCGCTCGCGATCAACGCGTTGAAGTCGCGCACGAGCGTGCCCGTGCAGTCGTTGCCGCCCGACGTGCCGCCCGTGAGCGAGACCGGCGTGCGGCGCAGCGGGGCCTGCACGCACAGGAAGCCGCCGCTGAACGGCAGGTTGTTCGGGCCGTTGAGGCTGTAGAAGAACGTGCCGGACTTGTCGTTGAGCAGGTTCGAGGCCTGCAGCAGGAAGCCGCCAGAGAGCGACACGCTGGGAACGCCCGCCCAAGAGAGGCTCGGCACGCAACCGAGGCTGTTGGTCTTCGGCACGCAGTACACCATCGGCGCCTGCGGTGCGCCGCGGTCGCGGGCGATCACGTCGTAGAAGCCCGGGAACAGGTCGGGCACCACGATGTTGGTCGCGGCCGAGACGAACGCCACACGCCGGCCGCTCGAGGAGAGCGCGGGATTCCCGCAGACCGAGTTGGCGTCGGCGCCGAGCGGGGAGGTGCTCAGGCGCTGCGTCGTCGCGGTCGGGATGTCGCGCACGAAGATCTCGACGGAGTTCGTCGTCTTGAGCGGGTCGAGGAGCATCGAGTCGCTGGCGAACACGACGTGCTTGCCGTCGGCGGAGAGGCGCGCGGAGCCGCCCGTGCCCGCGTTGCCGGCGGGGTCGGCGGTGATCAGGACGAGCGCGCCGGTGAGCATGTCCTTGCGGTACACGTCGAGCTGGAAATTCAGGTCGCTGGGGAGCATCCGCTCCATCGTCTCGAAGGTGACGTAGCGACCGTCCGCCGAGATGTCGCCGCCAGCGTTGTTGGTGAAGCCCGTCGACGCGCCGCTCGGGTAGGTGGACGCGATCTGCAACGTGCCCGCGGCGACGTCGTAGCGGAACACGTCGAGGCCGGGATTGGAGTCGCTCGCGAGCAGGTTGTTCGCGCCGGAGACGAACACCACGTAGCGGCCGTCGGCGCTGATGCGCGGGTCGCCGTAGCAGAACCACGTCCCCGCGCTTCCCGCAGCGCTCTTGCTCACCAGCGTCGTCACGCCGGTCTGCAGGTCGCGCAGGTAGATCTGGTCGTAGCCCGCGCTCGCCGCCGGATCGATGTTGGTCGCGCCGCTGCGGTACACCACCCGGCGGCCGTCGTCGGAGATGTCGGGCCCGCCGCAGAAGTTGTTCGGATCGCCGCCGCCCAGCGCGAAGCTCGCGCGCTGGATCGTGTCGTTGCCGAGATCGTGCACGTAAATGTCGTGCGCGCCGTTGGAGTCGGGGAATCCGAGGTTGTTCGCGGTCGTCGAGAACGCGGCGTAGCGGCCCGTGCCGCTGATCGCGATCCACTGCGTGTCGCCCGAGGGCGGCACGCCGCCGACCTCGCCGACGAGGCGCGTCGTGAACAGGTCGAGGTTGCGCACGTAGGCGTTGTAGGTGCCGTTGGTGTCGCTCGGAGCGAGCGCCGCGGTCGTGACGAACGCGACGAGCTCGCCCGAGGACGTCATGTCGATCGAGTTGGCGAGGTGGCCGCCGACCTGCAGGTTGGAGGCGTCCTTGTTCGCGTAGACCGCCCACGGGGCGGACTGGGCCAGGACGGAAGGGCAGGCAAGACCGAGGAGCAGCAGGGGGCGTGCGAGCATCGCGAGGTGGGGGGGGCTGGGGCGCGGACGGAATGCAATATCGTAGGCGCGCGCGCGCCAGACGTCAGGGGGATTCTTGCCCCCCGGAAAATCGTTCCGGCGCTCTCGACGAGCGCTCAGCGAATGGAAGCGAGTCTGGAGAGTGGGCGTGGGCGGAGTCGAAGCGGCTTGCGGAGCACCCACTTCCCATGGGACTGCGCATCAACACCAACCTCAGTGCGCTCACGGCGCAGCGCAATCTCGCGAGCATCACCGGTCGCCTGCAAGGCAACTTTGCGCGGCTCTCGAGCGGCCTGCGCATCGTCACGGCCGCCGACGACGCCGCGGGGCTCGCGATTTCCGAGCGCATGCGCGCGCAGGTGCGCTCGCTCACGGCCGCCAGCCGCGCGACGCAGGACGGCATCTCGATGGCGCAGACCACCGACGGCGCGCTGTCCGAGGTCTCGAACAACCTGATCCGCATGCGCGAGCTCGCGGTGCAGGCTTCCAACGGCACGCTCACCTCGAGCGACCGCAGCGTGCTCAACACCGAGTTCCAGGAGCTGATCGTCGAGGTCGCGCGGGTCGCGTCGCAGACGACGTTCAATGGCGTCAACCTGCTCGACGGCATCGCGACCACGCTCGACATCGTCGTCGGCGCGATGGCCGGCGAGACCGTGACGATGACCCTGCCGGATGCGACCACGACGGCGCTGGGCATCGCGAGCCTCGCGCTGTCGAGCGCTTCGACCGCGCAGTCGGCCCTCGGCACGCTCGACACGGCGATCGACGACATCAGCCGGGCGCGTGGGCGCGTGGGGGCCGAGCAGAACCGCCTCGAGAGCACGCTGCGCTCGACGCTCAACCAGCGCGACAACCTCTCCGCGGCCGAATCGCGCATCCGCGACGTCGACATCGCGCTCGAGACGGCGGACATGCTGCGCAACTCGATCCTGCAGCAGGCCGCCGTGTCGGTGCTCGCGCAGGCGAACCTGCAACCGCAGCTCGCGCTCCGGCTGCTCGGCATCTGAGCGCGCTGCCCTCTCGCGCGGGCACGCGGCATCCTGCTGCGCATGAACCGGAAGTCTTCCCTTGCCGGCCGCGCGGTGCTCGCCGTCGCGCTGATGGTCGGCTTCTACCTGCTGGCGCTCGGGCTGTGTGCGCTCGCCGGAGTCCTGATCTACGCCGACCTGCAGTCGAGCCGGATCCACGTGAAGCTGTGGGCCTTCGCGCTGCTCACGATCGGCGTCATTCTCTACAGCCTCTGGCCGCGCCGCCTGCGCTTCGACGACCCCGGGGTCGAGCTCGCGCGCAAGGACCAGCCGCGCCTGTGGGCCGTGGTCGACGAGATTGCCAAGGCCGCGGCGCAGGAGCCGCCGCGCAAGCTCTTCCTCGTCGGCGAGATCAACGCCTTCGTAGCCGAGCGCAACAGTCGCCTCGGCTTCGGCGGCGAGCGCATCCTCGGCATCGGCTTGCCGCTGATGCAGGTGCTTTCGGTGCAGCAGTTGCGCAGCGTGATCGCTCACGAGTTCGGCCACTACCACGGCGGCGACACGCGCCTGGGCCCGTTCGTGTACCGCACGCGCGACGCGATCGGCCGCACGGTGGCGACCTTCCGCAACGTCGACTCGCTGCTGCACCTGCCGTTCCATTGGTACGGCAAGCTCTACCTGCGCGTGACGTTCGCGATCTCGCGCGCGCAGGAGTTCGCCGCGGATGCGCTCAGCGTCCAGCTCGTCGGCGTCGAGCCCGCGCGCACGGCGTTGCGGCGCATCAACGAAGTCGCGCCGCTGTTCGACTCCTACTTGCGCGGCGAGTACCTGCCGTTGCTCAACCAGGACTGCCGACCGCCGCTCGCGCACGGTTTCAGCCTGTTTCTGGGCTCGCAGGCCGTCCGCAAGGCGCAGGTCGAGCTCGGGGAGCAGGCCATGCAGGCGAAGGGCAATCCCTACGACACGCACCCGCCGCTCTCGGAGCGGCTCGAGGCGCTCGAGAGCGTCGAACGCGCGCACCAGGGCCGCGTCGACACGACGGCGGCGGTCACGCTGCTCGACGCACTCGACTCGCTCGAGGGTGAGCTGCTCGCCTTTCTCACGAACTCCGACGACGTCCGCAAGTTGCCCGCGCTCAGCTGGAAGGAGAGCGCTTCCAAGTACCGCGAGCACTGGGCGCGTTTCGCCGCGAGCACCGGCACGAAATTCCCTTCCGCCACGGTGCGCGAGCTTCCGTCGCTCGTCGCGCGCGTCGACAAGCTGGGGAAGCTCGTCCATCCGGAACTCAAGCGCGACGAACGCCGCTCCGCCGCCATTTGGGCCCTCGGCGTGCTGTTCGCCCACGCGCTCGCGCGCGCCGGCTTCGTGGTCGAGACCGGCCCCGGCGATCCGCTCGAGCTCGTCCGCGGCGCGCTCCGGATCGATCCGTTCGCGCGCGTGGGTGACCTCTGCGAACAGCGCACGAGCGAAGCCGACTGGCATCAACTGTGCGACGAGCTGGCGCTCGGTGACCTCCCGCTCAGCGGCCCGGGATTGGCCCCGTAGCGGAACGTCCTACGACTGGATCTGCGTGCGCAAGGCGTCGCTCAGGCCCGTAGTTCCCGGGCTGGCCGGATCGCGGTACCAGAACTGCACGAAGAGGTCGGCACCGGGCACGAGGGCCGGGTCTCCGCCGCCCTGGATCCAGGCGTTGAAGTCGTAGCTGCAGGAGCCCGAGCAGTCCGAACCCGTGGGGCTGCCGCCCGACGAGACGCTCGGCATGCGGCGCGTCGGCGGCTGGACGCACAGGAAGCCGCCCTGATAGGGCGCCGCGGCCGGGGCGTAGCCGTAGAAAGCGAGGCCGAGCTTCTGATTGAGCACCTGCGACACGCTCACCTGGAACGGCGCGGCCGAGCTCGCGCTCGCGACCCCCGAGGAACCGATCGAGGGCACGCAGCCCACGCTGTTGGTCTTTGCGGTGCAGTACGCGAGCGTCGGCGCGGCGATGCGCCAGACGTAGGCCTCGCCGCTCGAGAAGGACGGCACCGCGGCCGCGGGTGCGCCCGCGATGAGGGTCGCGCCGTC
>JABWBL010000163.1 GCA_013360535.1 Planctomycetaceae bacterium | reverse complement strand
CGCCGCGCGCGGTCGGCGAAGTGGCCGGCGAGCAGCGGGATGTCCTCGGCGTGGTCGCGCAGCGCCGGCACCTTGATGCGGCAGACGTCGAGTCGATGCAGCAGGTCCGCGCGGAAGCGCCCGGCGCGCACTTCGGCCTCGAGGTCACGGTTGGTGGCGGCGAAGATGCGCACGTCGACGCGCGCGACGAGGTCGGAGCCGACGGGCTGCACCTCGCCTTCCTGCAGCACGCGCAGCAGCTTGGGCTGCACATGCAGCGGCAGTTCGCCGATTTCATCGAGGAACAGGCTCGCACCGTCCGCGACGCGGAACTTGCCGGGCCGCGCCTCGGTCGCGCCGGTGAAGGCGCCCTTCACGTGGCCGAAGAGCTCGCTCTCGACGATCGATTCAGGGAGCGCCGCGCAGTTGACGTACACGAGCGCCTCGCTCGCGCGCCGCGACAGCGAATGCAGCGTGCGCACCGCGAGCTCCTTGCCGGTGCCGGTCTCGCCCGTGACGAGCACGGGCAGGTCGGTGCTCGCGACGAGCTCGATCTCGCGCCGCAGCTGCACCATCGCCGCACTCTGGCCGAGCAGCCCGCCACCGCGCCGGTCGAGCATGTCGCGCACGAGCTCGCGCGCGATCTGGCCCTTCTGGCTCGCGTGGCGTTCGAGCGCGACGATCAGGTCGTTCGTGCGCAGTGCTGCGGCGCTGAGCGCGGCGAGCTGCTCGAGAAAGCGCGGATCGACGGCGTCGAAGGCGCCCTGCTCCAGCGCGTCCGCCGTCAGCACGCCGACGAGCTCGCCCTCCACTCGCAGAGGGCAGCCCAGGCACGAATGCACGTCGAGGTGCGGCGCGTCGACGACGAGCCCGTCATAAGGATCGGGCAGGCTCGAGTCGGACGGGAAGAGCGTCGGCGCGGCGGCGCGGCACAGGATGTCGAGGCGCGGATGTTCGCTGCGGCGGAAGCGGCGGCCGAAGACGTCACTCGCGAGTCCGTGCGCGGCGATCGGGACGAGCTCGTCCCCGTCGAGTCGCAGCAGCACGGCCGCGTCACACGGCAGCGCGCGCACGACGGCCGCGACGAGGCGCCGGGAGCGGTCCTCGCTCGACAGCGAGGCCGTCATGTCGAGCGCGATCGAGAGCAGCGTGTCCGACGGATGCGGCCCTGCCGGTGTGCCGCCGGCGCCCTTGTTCGTTGTCACCATGGCAACGATCGTAGTGTCTTTCACAACCAACCGGAGCTGCCGTTTCGACAACACACCGCCGTAAGTCCTTTATTACCAACGATCTCGCCGCGTGGCACGGTCTTCGCCTTGGGCTCCTCGAACCCTGGAGGAACCCATGACCACCACGACGACCTTGATCCGCCCCGAAACCAGCCTCGCCGAACTCGCCACGCAACTGCCCGGCGCCATCCGCGTCTTCCATCGCCACCGCCTCGACTTCTGCTGTGGCGGCCACGTGTCGCTCGGCCGCGCCTGCAGCGAGCGCAAGCTCGACGTCGACGAACTGTCGGCCGAGCTGCGCGACGAGAGCTCGCGCTCGAGTGAGCCGCTGCCCGGCGACACGCTCTCGGTGCCCGACCTGATCGCGCACATCCTCGAGCGCTTCCACGCCAAGCACCGCGAGGACCTTCCGCAGCTCGTCGCGATGGCGCGCAAGGTCGAGGCCGTGCACAAGGATCGCGCCGACTGCCCGCGTGGCCTCGCTGCGTTCCTCGCGTTCCTCTCCGACGAGCTCGAGAGCCACATGCAGAAGGAAGAGCAGGTGCTCTTCCCGCTGATCCTCTCCGGTCGCGGCCGCATGGCGGCGATGCCCGTGCAGGTGATGGAACTCGAGCACAAGGAGCACGGCGCGAACCTCGAGCGCCTGCGCAAGCTCACCAACGACCACAGCGCGCCCGCCGACGCGTGCGCCACGTGGACCGGCCTGTACCTCGGCCTCGCCGAACTCGAGCGCGAGCTGATGCAGCACATCCACCTCGAGAACAACGTCCTGTTCCCCCGCGCGCTGCGCGCCTAGGTCCCCGAAACGTCCCATCCCCATGAAATTCACCGAAAAACGCCTGTGGATCGTGCTGTGCCTCGTCGTCGGGCTCGGCTTCTTCCTGCTCGGCTTCGGCGGCCGCGAGATCTATCGCCAGGCGCCGCCGATCCCCGACCGTGTCGTCACCGAGTCGGGCCAGGTGCTCGCGACGCGGGAGCAGATCCTCGACGGCCAGCAGGTCTGGCAGTCGATCGGCGGCCAGCAGATCGGCTCGATCTGGGGCCACGGCAGCTACCAGGCGCCGGACTGGTCCGCGGACTGGCTGCACCGTGAGTGTGTCACGCTGCTCGACCTTTGGAGCCGCAACGAACACGGCAAGCCCTATGCGGAGCTCGACACGGCCGCGAAGGGTGCGCTCGACGCGCGCCTCGTGTCCGAGATGCGCACGAATCGCTTCGACGCGGCGAGCGGCACGCTGGTGCTGAGCGACGCGCGTGCGGCGGCGCAGGAACAGGTCGCGCAGCACTATCGCTCGCTGTTCGGCGGCGACGAGTCGCTCGCGAGCCTGCGCGAGGACTACGCGCTGCACGATGACGCGCTCACGGACGCGGCGCAGCTGCAGCAGCTCACGCAATTCTTCGGCTGGACGGCCTGGTCGTGCGCGACCGAACGTCCCGGCGAGACCTACACGTACACCAACAACTGGCCGCACGAGCCGCTCATCGGCAACGTGCCGACCTCGTCCAACGTGCTGTGGTCGATGCTCTCGATCGTGGCGCTGCTCGCGGGTGTCGGCGGCATGGTGTGGTTCCTCGCGAGCCGCGGCCGCGAGGAGGAGGACCCGCCGGCGCCGGCGCGCGACCCGCTCTCGGGCCTCGTGCTCACGCCTTCGATGCGCGCCGTCGGCCTCTACATCGGCGTCGCGGTCGCGCTCTTCTGCGTGCAGGTCGTGCTCGGCGCGATCACCGCGCACTACACCGTCGAAGGCAAGGCCTTCTTCGGCATCCCGCTCGCGAAGTGGCTGCCCTACGTGACGAGCCGCACGTGGCACATCCAGACCGGCGTGTTCTGGATCGCGACCGCGTTCCTCGCGACGGGCCTGTTCTTCGCGCCGGTGATCGGCGGCCGCGAGCCCAAGGGCCAGCGCCTCGGCGTGCACCTGCTGCTCGGCGCGCTGTTCCTCGTCGTCGGCGGCTCGCTCGCGGGCGAGTGGCTGTCGGTCGAACGCGTGCTCTCGCCGCAGATGTCGTTCTGGTTCGGCCATCAAGGCTACGAGTACGTCGACCTCGGCCGCGTGTGGCAGATCGCGCTCTTCGGCGGCCTGCTCGGCTGGCTGTTCCTGATGCTGCGCGCGCTCGCGCCCGCGCTGAAGAAGGGCGCCGCCAACCGCAGCCTGATCGGGCTCTTCACGCTCTCGACCGTCGCGATCGGCCTGTTCTACGGCGCCGGTTTGCTCTACGGCGCACGCACGCACCTGTCGGTCGCCGAGTACTGGCGCTGGTGGGTCGTGCACCTGTGGGTCGAAGGTTTCTTCGAGGTTTTCGCCACGGGCGTGCTGGCCTTCCTCTTCACGAGCCTCGGCCTCGTCAAGCCCGCCCACGCGACGCGCGCCTTCATCGCCTCGACCGCGGTGTTCCTGATCGGCGGCATCCCCGGCACGTTCCACCACCTCTACTTCTCCGGCACGCCGGTCGGCATCACCGCTCTCGGTGCGTCGTTCAGCGCGCTCGAAGTCGTGCCGCTCGTCATGATCGGCTTCGAAGCCCTGCAGACGCTGCGCATGCAGCACCGCGCGGCCTGGATGGAGCGTTACCGCTGGCCGATCCGCTTCTTCGTGGGCGTCGCCTTCTGGAACCTGGTCGGCGCCGGCATCTTCGGCTTCCTGATCAACCCTCCGATCGCGCTCTACTACATGCAGGGCCTCAACACGACGCCCGTGCACGGCCACACCGCGCTGTTCGGCGTGTACGGCCTGCTCTCGCTCGGCCTGATGCTCGTCATCGCTCGCCAGCTCACGGGAGCCCGCGCCTGGAAGCAGAAGCACCTGCGCTTCTCGTTCTGGTCGATGAACGTGGGCCTCGGCCTGATGGTCGCGCTCAGCCTGCTCCCGATCGGCCTCGCGCAGACCGTCGCGAGCGTCGAACAGGGCCTGTGGTACGCGCGCTCCGCCGAGTTCCTGCAGCAGCCGTGGATCGAGAACCTGCGCTGGCTGCGCATCGTCGGCGACACGCTGTTCCTCGCCGGCGTCGCGTCCTTCGCGTGGTTCATGCTCGGCCTGCGCACCGGCTGGTCGCTCGAGCCCGAGCTCCCGGCCTCGACGCTCACCTCGACCCAGCGCAAGCCGCTCTCCCGCGAACGCGAGCTCGTCGGCTCCGGCCGCTGATTCCCGACTCTCCTTGGGGGGAGAAGTGTCGCGACGCCCATCCGAGCGAGGACTCGGGTGGGCGTCCTTCGCTTCCTGTCTCGATCGTGCCCCGACGACCTGAAGACTCGCGACGTTCCGCCTAACGATTCTCCTCGCGCTGACCGAACGGCGGCGCTTCTTCATCGCTCACGAACAACTCGCGCTGCGGATCCTCGGGCGGCCAGCGTCCCTCGCGCATGCACTGTTCGAACCATCGATGCATCGCGGCGTCATCGACGGAGTACTCGCCGCGGGCGGATTTCCAGATCAGCGCGGGCGTTCTCGATCGCAGGGTCTCGAGGGCCGACTGCACGGACGCGGGCGCGACGGGGCTCCCGAGGCGCGCCGCGTAGAAGCGCAGCGTTTCGGCGTCGCAAGGACGAAAGCGTTATTGCCGAGCCAGCTCCAACCGGGGGTAATGCGTCTTCGATTATCTTCGTTTATCCGTCCAGCCATAATTTGGTGCGCGGAGAATAACCACCCAGAATCGGCCCGCAGGGCGGCTCCGGGTCGTTCGGCGTGGGCCTGAGCCGGCTAACCAACCCCTCGGCCGGATCGAGCGGTGCCCCGGCATGAGTGGCCGGCTTGCCTTCCTACTTGCCGTCTCGCGACCGACGCCAGGAGCGCGAGAGCGAGAACGAACTGGCCCAGCCGGGGCCGCTGGACGCGAGCGAGCCCCGCGCTGAGACTCGGCGGCGGTGAAGGAACTCGCGCGTTGGCTGATCGGGAGTGTCGTCGTGCCGCGCCCGGACGCGCTCAGCGCTTGCCGGGCTTGCGTTCCGCGGGCTCTTGCTTGCGAAGCAGCGCGAGCGCCGCGTCGAGCACGGGGTCCTTCGTCGGGGTGAAGTCCGCGCCAGCCGCCTTGACCTCGACGTCGGGAGCGACGCCGACGTTCTCGATGGCGCGCCCCTCGGGGTCCATGTCGATCCAGCGCGGCAGGTTGACCTGGATTCCGCCCGCGAGCTCGAGCCGCCGCGGATTGGCGCTCGAACCGCCGGTCCGGTCGCCCATCGTCGTGACCTGCGGGCACTGGGCGAACATCAGCGCCATCGACTCGGCCGAGCTGAAGGTCTTCTGCCCCTGCAGGCACACGACGGGCGACTCGAAACGCCAGGGACCGCGCGGCTCGAAGTCGCGTGCGAGCACGTCGCCCAGCTGGTCGTGCCTAGGCCCGTTGCGATAGCGATTCGTGCTGTACGTGCGCCTCGAATCGACGAAACGGGCGGCAACGTCGCGCGCCAGCAGTTCGTCACCACCGCCGTTGAAGCGCAGGTCGACCACGAGGCCGAAGCAGCCGCCGAGCTTCTCGAGCACGTCGTCGATCGTCGCGGCAAGTTCCTTGTCGTTCAGGCCATCGACCAGCACGTAGCCGACGCCATCTTCCGTCTTGCCCCACTGCACGTTGTGCCGGGTGTTGGCGAGCTCCGGAAACGCCTTGCGCACGGCCTCGTAGCTCGCGTTGAGCGGTCGCGGCCGCGAGTAGCCCTGGAGGAACTCGTCGCCGCAGCGCACCCACACGTGCAGGTCGCGGAGCTTCGCCGTCAGACCGTCGATCGCCACCGCCGCCGCGAAGGTCGTCCTCGCCTTCTCCGCACGCTTGCGCCAGAGCTCGCCTTCCTTCTTCCAGTCGACATCCGGAAGCGAACCGAACTTGGCGTACTCCTTGTCGAAGGCCTCCCACACGGCGTCGAAGGCCCGCACGGCCGCGCTTTCGTCCAGCGCGACAAGCGCCGGCAGCGGCCGCTTCTCGAAGGCCGCGACGAGCTCGAGCTTGCCCTGCTCCTTGTCGGCGACGAAGTAGCGGCGCGGTCCTTCGACGGTCTCGCAGTCGAGCACGATCGAGCCCTTCCTCGGGATCACCGGCAGGTTGTTCGCCTGCCACCCGCTCGAGATCTTCCAGGCACACATGCGCCTCGCCCAGGCGATCTGCTCTTCAGGCCCATTCTTCGCCACGGTCTTCGCCGGAAACAGCTCCCCCAGATGCGCCGGATGGAAGCGCATCCACACGCTCGTGACTTGCTCGCCGTCACCACCGACCTGCGAGCGCAGCTTGGCCGGCTTCTCGGGGAAGAGCGCGGCCCAGACGACGTTCTTCTCGGCCACGCCGAACACGACCGTCGTCTTTCCGAGCGTGAGGTCGAGCTGTCCCAGGTGGTCGAAGTGGAAGGACTTGAGCTCCCACACGTCGTCAGGTCCGCAAGTCCACTCGCGCGGAGCCTGCCCATCGGCGAAGTCGAGTGTCGCGGGATAGACCTTGGTCAGGTCTCCGGCGAAGGCGCGCGCACCAAGGCTGACGAGTGCCAGCAGCGGCAGCAGCAAAAGCCCGATCTTCATGCCAACTCCTTCTTTCCAAGGCCCGTCCGCCGACTTGCGGCGGCTCGTCGCTCTCCACTTTCGACCTGACGCCCCAGGGGCCGGCTTGCCGAGCGCTCGTCGCGCCACCCACGAGTGATTTCCTGGGATCGGATTCACTCGAGCGCTGCGCAACTCTCGGGGCGAGCCTTGCCGGGCCGTGCCGAGATGATCTCAGTGGCAACGGACTTCGGCAACGGCGCCCTTCGGCTCCGGAGACGGCGCGTGGGACGGCCGAGGCCTCTGGACGTGGGCGCAGCGCGAGTCGAGACTCGCGTGCGATGAAAAGCTTCGCTGGATGGCTGCTCGGAGGCGCTGTCGCCGTCGCTGCGTTCGCATCGGCCGCTTCGGCGCAGGGAGAGGACGAGCTCGCGCGCAGGTTCTCCGGCTTCGACAGGGATCGCGACGGGCGGGTGGAGCTCGCAAAGGTGGAGCGGGTCGAGCTCGCGAGCGATTCGGCTTCGGGTGAGCTCGCGCTGATCTTGGTCGACGCGCGCTTGCTCGCGGGCGAAGGAGCGGACGCGCTGCGAGCGCAGCTCGACGTGCTCGCTGCGGACTGGGCTCGCGAGGGACTTCGGCCGCGCGCCTACGCGATCGAGTTCGCGCCTTCGGCCGGCCACCGCGACGGCGGTTACGTGCTCGCGTTGCGCGC
>JABWBL010000162.1 GCA_013360535.1 Planctomycetaceae bacterium | reverse complement strand
CTCAGCCCGCGACTTCGCGTGGGCCCGGATCGCCGCCGAACACGCGCACGCCGGGACGGCGACCGAACTGGGCCGCAAAAGCATCTGCGACACGCTCGAGAGCACCTTGCGCCTGATCCCGGCGCGCGAGCACGACGACGCAGCCGCCAAAACCCGCGCCGGTGACCCGCGCGCCGAGAATGCCCGCTTGTTCGCGTGCGGCATCGACGAGCAGGTCGAGCTCGGGCACGGTGACTTCGTAGAGGTCGCGCAGCGAGCGGTGAGCCTCGAAGATCTGCGCGCCAAACGTCGCGACGTCGCCGCGCAGGAGCGCGTCGCGGGCGACGAACGTGCGCTCGACTTCGCCGGCGACGTGCAGTGCTCGGCGCGCGATGTGCGGCGGAAGGGAGCGGGAATGCTCGTGCACGACCGAGAGCGGAACGTCGCGCAGGACAGTGGCGCCGGGCACAAACGGAGCGAGGCGTTCGAAGGCTTCGGCCGCTTCGGCGACACGCTGGTTGAACGCGCCCTGCGCGAGCTCGCGGCGCACGCCGCTGTCGGCGACGGCGATCGCGATCGAGGAGTGGTCGATCGGCAGGTGCTCGAAGGAACCGTCCTTGCAGTCGAGCCACAGGAGCTGGCCCGCGCTCGCCATGCCGACCGCGAACGGATCCATCAAGCCGCAGTGCACGCCGACAAACTCGCGCTCGGCGCGCAGTGCGATGTCGACGCGCGCGCGCGGCGCGAGGCCGAGCTGCCACGTGCGGTCGAGCGCGAACGCCGTGCCGACGCAGATCGAGGCCGAGCTCGAAAGGCCCGCGCCCACCGGCAGGTTGCCGCCGAAGAGCACGTCGACGCCGCGTGCGTTCGGCGCGAGCGGAGCGAGAAAACGCAGTACGCCGAGCGGATAGTCGAACCAGCGGCCGGCGCGCGTGGAAGTCAGGCGGTCGAGCTCGAACTCGACCTCGCCAGGCTCGAGCGTCGAGGCGAAACGCACGCGGCGATCGCTGCGCGGCGCGACGGCGAAGAACGTGCCGCGGTCGACGGCCATCGGCATCACCGGCCCGCCGTTGTAGTCGAGGTGCGCACCCATCAGGTTGACGCGGCCGGGCGAGAAGAAGAGCCGCACGGCGGCGGAACTTCTGCGCGAGTCGCCGAACGTGTCGACGAAGGCGTCGCGGTGCTCGGCGAGCCTGCGCACGAGGCGCTCGTCGGAGCCGGTCGTCTCGTTCATGGGGTGGGTTCGAGCATACGCCGCTCGGCATGACGGTTGGAGCGTGCAACTCGACCGTCTCCGCGCCCGGCGCTATCGTCGCAGCCCATGACGCCGTCCTTCCGCACCGTCAACCGCAGCCTCGTCGCCCCTCTCGTGCTGGCCTTCGGCCTCGCCTCGCTCGGCTCCTGCGCGAGCATCGAGATCACGCGCGACACGCTCACGTCGGGGCGCTTCAAGTCGACCGGCACGGCCTTCACGATCCTGTCGATCGACCTGCCCAAGCCCGCGGTCAACATCGCGCGCGACAACGCCTCGGACGCGCGGCTCACGAACATGCAGGTGACCGAGGTCGTGCGCACGCCGGATCTCGGCTGGTGGGACTGGCTGCTCGACATCATCGGCGTGCGCAAGGTGACCGTGCGCGGCACCTGGGGTTTCACCGGGCAGGAAGCGGGCACGCAGCCGACGTCGCAGCCTGCGACGACTCCCGCCGCGACGCCGACGAAGGGCGGCTAGAACCGTTCAGCGCGAGCGCAGGAGTTCAGCGACGCGTTTCGCAGCCGTCGCGAGGTCGATCTTCCCCGTCACGCGCTCGTCCCAGATCGCTCGCACGGCCTTGTGCTGCTCGGGCGTGAGCCCATCGACGTCGCACGGCCGCGCGCAGCCGTCGAGCTCGATCTGGAACACGCGCTCGGTCACCGACTCCGTCGCCGCCTCGAACAGCGCGTGCAGCGCGAGCCGGTCGAGCACCGGCTTCCCTCCGTCGACCGCGGGACGCAGGAACTCCTCGTTGTGCGGGAACAGGATGAAGTGGTGCAGCTTGTGCACGAGGTGGTGCAGCGTGGCATGCAGCAGCGCGTCACGATCGGAGTCCTTCGAGACGTGCAGCAGCGTCTCGCGGTTCGCGCGCGCTTCTTCGGGCAGGAGCAGCTGGCGCGGCCAATGTGCGACGAGCGGCACCTCCACAACGATGTCGGGATCGTCGATTCCCAGCTCATCCATCAGCAGATCGACGGCCACGGGCGCGAGCGGAAGCCAGCGTTCGCGCAGCGGCGCGAGCGCGGCGTCGATCGTGCGCTCCTCTGCGGGCCAGACCTGTTCCAGAAACCAAGGCTCGAACTGCCCGAGCGCACGGCCCAACGTCTCGATGGGCTTCTCCGCCTTGTCCCACGACTTCTGTAGCAAGTTGCCCTCGGCCAGCGATCGGAAACCGTTCAGCATTCCGGACGCGGAAACCGCGAAGGGCAGGTTCATCGAGCTGAACTGAGCGTGGATCGCGGTCTGCGGGTCCGACTGCAGGACGACGAGCGCGGCCCGAGCCTCGCTGTAGCCGGGCGCTTCCACGGCACGCGCGGGATCCTCCGCGCTCCAGCGCAACCACTCGAACTCCGCCACGAAGGCGTTCTTCGTCGGCACGAGCACCGTGCGCGGGCCCGAATTCTCTCGGCGGAAGAGCACGAAGCCGGAGCGGCTCGCGATCGGGCCGAGCAACGTGCCGGGAGGTTCGATGAACAGGCGATCGAAAAACTGCGGGATGTCCGAGGTGCCGCGGCGCACCCAGCCGAGGTCGCCGTAGCGTGCGCGCCCGCCGCGGTCGTCGTCGAAGCTCGCGGCGAGCTTCGCCATGTCCTCGCCGTCGCGGATGCGGCGCGCGAGGTCGTTCGCGATGCGCTCGGCCTCCTCGTGCTCGCGCACGAGCGCCGGATCGGCGCCCGCAGCTCCACCAAACGCGACCAGGATCGAACTCACGCGCGCCCACGAATCGTCGCGCAGGCGTGCGTCGATCGATTCCGGCGCGACACGCTGCAGGATGTGGAAACCAAGCGGCGTCTCGAGAGGCCCGACGATCTCGCCCACCTTCGCACCGAACGCGGCCGCGCGCAGCAGCGCATCGCGCCGGCCACGCTCGTAGATCGCGAGCTGTCCTCCGCGCAAGGCACTCGCACGGTCCTCGGAACGCTCGCGCGCGACCTGCGCGAAGTCGGCGCCGGCGCGCAGCTCGCGCAGGATCGACTCGGCCCGCTGGCGCGCGACGCTGTCGGTGCCCGCGACGAATACCTGACGACAACCGGCCTCACGCGCGATCGACTTGGCGAAGTACACGCCGCCGTCGGCGCCCGTGAGTGGGCCATGCAGCACGGAATCCGGCCCAAAAACAGCCTCGGCGACGACCGGGTCGAGCATCGCGCGCGTGTACGTGCCGACGAGCCCGCGCACGTCGCGTGTCGGTTGCCGGTCAAAGCGCGCTGCGACCTGCTCGAAGGAATCGGGAGTCACTTCGGTCGCGATGCGCCGCGCGAGCTCCTCGTTCGATTCCTTCGTCGCCGGATCCTCGACCCGAACGCGGATCAGCGCGACGGCGCGCGAATCGGGCAGCGGATGCGCGAGCTCGAGCGGCCGCACGAGCAGCGAAGTCGGCGCCGGAACTGGAGCCGCTTGAGCGAACAGGAGCAGCAGTGCGGCGAGCATCAGCGCTCTCCGTACCTCGGCGCCTCGTACTTCGCCGCTGGATCGACCGGTGCGGCGTACTTCGAGTTCCACAGGTCGTCGAACACCTGCCCGACGCGCACCGGCAGCGCTCCCCCATCGACGAACACGCTCGCGTTGCGACTCTCGGTGAAGTAGTCGCGCTCCCAGTTGCTCGTGCCGAGCCACAGGCGCTCGCCATCGGCGACGAGCGTCTTCGAGTGCAGCACGCGGCCAAACGGGATGTGCCCCGAAGAATGCTCGGGGATCGTGACGAAACGCACTTCGATATTCTCGAGCGGCTCGAGCGACTGCAGGCCCTCGACGATGCCGCGGCGCTTGCCCCAGTCGGCGACCATCAGCTGCACCTTCGTCCCGCGTGCGGCCGCGCGGCGCAGCGCCGTCTCGAGCTCGGAGAAGTACTCCCGGTCGCGCCCGACCATGCGGTAGGTGAGCATCTGCAGCTTGAGCGAGTTCTTCGCGCCGTCGATGCGCTCGACGAGCTCGGGCAGGTCCCACCAGCCTTCCGACGGGATTCCGGCGAGCGGGCTGAAGCGCGTCTCGATGCGCGCACCACCGAATTCGTCGACGGGCGGCGGCAGGTCGCGCAGGGGCGCGAGCGCGTCGGCGAGGCTCGCGCCACCCGCGAGCTTCCAGTCGCACTCGAAGATCGCCGCGAAAGCGCGCGAGCTCTGCGGCAGGTCGAGGCGCAGCCCGAGCTCGACGATGTGCTCGAGCGAGCGCCAGTCGAAGTTCTGGCTGCCGACGAACACCTCGCGCGCGTCGACCTGCAGGAACTTCGCGTGCAGCACGCCGCCGAAGCTCTTCGCGACGTCGAAGCGCCGCACGTCGACCCCCTTCGTCGCGAGGCGTTCGAGCGTCTCCGGGTAGGTCTCGTGGAACTTCTCTTCGGCGAGAAAACGCACCTTCACGCCGCGTGCGGCCGCGCTCTCGAGCGCGACGACGATCGGCTCGAGCCGGCTGCCGGGTTGGTTGGACGCGTAGAACTGCGCGAGGTCGATGGACTTCTTCGCCGAGCCGATCAGCTCGAGCCACACCTCGTGCGCATCGGCGATGTCGGAGTGGTCGAGCGTCGTCTCGAGCGGTGTCGACTCGACGAGTTCGAGCCGTCCGGCGGTCACCGGAACTTGCCAACACAGGAGCCAGGCGAGGGCGATCACTACCGAATGCTACGCACGCAGAAGCGCGGCCGCGAGAGCGTCGGCTGTCAGCGCAGCCGCACGCGCAGCTCGACCGGAGCGCTGCCGCCCAAGGTGACGTCCTCGCTCGCCTTCTCGGTGCCGCGTTGGACCTCGAGCACGTAGTCGCCCGCCCCGAAGCTGCCCAGACCGAGCATGCCCTTCGAATCCGACACGCCCTTGCCGTTGAACAGGTTGTTGAACGCGCGCCCGACGTCGCGCTCGTCGACCGCCGCCGCGCGCCCCTTCGGCACGAGCCGCCCGGTCGCACCGGCGACCGGCTGGCCGTTCGAACCGAGCACCTTGACGCGCACGTCGATGCCCTGCGCGAGCTGGAGCTCGAGCGGCTTCGCGTTCGCGGCACCGACTTCGACATCCTTGCGTTCCGCATCGG
The DNA here is from genome assembly GCA_013360535.1 of Planctomycetaceae bacterium. GTDB lineage: Bacteria > Planctomycetota > UBA1135 > UBA1135 > F1-120-MAGs118. Next base: position 2,126 of record JABWBL010000162.1, on the reverse strand, counting down.
CAAAACCGTCGGCGGTCACGCTCAGGTCGTAACGGCCCGCAGCCAGGCTCCCGAAACGGAACTCGCCGTTGTCATCGCTCGCCGCACGCTCCGGCACGGCGTTTTCGACGCCCGCCCGTCGCGCGAACACCTGCGCGCCACCGACCGGCTTGCCCGTGGTGTCGACGGTGCGCCCGACGAGCTCGACCGCAGCCGGCAGCACGATCTCGACGCCGCCGCTGACACGATCCTCGCGCACTTCGACCTCGAACGCCGCGACGCCGGCGTAGCGTGGGCCGTCCTCGCTGGCGCGCGGCGCGCGCACGGAAAGCGTGTAGCGTCCTTCCCCGAGCGAGCCGAAGCGGAACTCGCCGTCGTCGTTCGTGCGCTCGCGACGAACGCCGGCTTCGCTCGCGAGCGCGCGCCCGAGCCATCCCGAGGACTCGAACGGATCCGCGAGTCGCAGCGTGACCTCGACGCCCGCGAGCGGCGTGCGCTCGTTCCCGCCGAGCACGCGCCCTTCGACGCCGCCGATCGGATAACGCAGATCCAGCCTGAATTCCGGCTGATCCGGGATCTCCGCGACGATGCGAACCGGCGGCCGACCGTCGCCGGGCGAGTCGATGTTGAACTGGTATTCGCCGGGCGCGAGGCCCGCGAACTCGTAGCGGCCTTCGCCTTGCACCTGCGCGATCTTCAGGTCGACGCCGAGCATGCCCGCCGACTCGAACGACAGCGCCGTGATGTTGCCGCGCCCGACCGGACGCCCCTCATCGGTCACCGTGCCGAACACCCGCGTCGCGCCCGAGCTCGAATCGACGATGTCGTAGTCGACGATCTCGTCCTCGGGCACCGTCACGACGTCGAAGTTGAGCGTGCCGAGGAAACTCATCGGATTGAGCGCCTCGTCGCCGCGCGTCAGCACCATGAAGTAGCTGCCGCCGACCATGCGCGTGATGCGGTAGCGCCCTTCGGAGTCCGTGCGCGACTGGTAGATGCCGCCGCCGCTCGCGCGGCCTTCTCCAGCGACGTTCGCCGGCGAGAGCGCGAGCACGATCGCGCCCGTCACCGGCCGCGCGAAACGGTCGCGTGCCGTGCCCTGCACTCCACCACCCGTCGACAGCTCGAGCTCGACAGAAACCGGCGTCTCGACCGCGACCTGCACGGGCTCCGAGCGCCCGATCGAGTACTCGCGGTGCGTCGCGAGCACCACCGTCGAGCCCGGCTCGAGCCCCGTGAGCTCGAACGAACCGTCGGCGCGCGAGACGACCGCGCGGTCGCCGAGCAGGCCCAATTGCGCGGCAAAATCGCGGAATCCAGGCGGCAGCTGCTCGAGCTCCGGCGGCCCGCCGCCGAAACGCCTGCGGCCCGCGGGATCGAAGCGCGTCGCACGGTCCGAAGCGAGCGCAAACACCTGCGCGCCCGCGATCGGCTGGCCCTCGCGGTTGGAGACCGTGCCGCGCACGGTGCCGCCCGGCTGCAGCTCGACGATCACGCCGCGTTTGGTCTCGCCTTCCTTCACCTCGAGCGCGTCGAGCGTCGTCTCGCGATACCCCGGCGCGCGGAACGTGAGCCGCACCTTCTCGCCGGACTTCACGGGATCGACGCGGAACTTGCCCTGCGGATGCTCGACGAGCAGCCCACCCGAGAACGGATTGCGATTGCCCGGAGCGTCGGCCTGCGTCTCGACGCGATCGTTGGTCTCGATCGTGAAGCTCGTCACCGGCTTCTTGCGCGCGGCGTCGACCACGATGCCCTCGAGCGCGCCGCCGCGCTCCATGCGCACCTCGAAACCATCGGGTTCCTTCGCCGGATCCCAGCGGTGCGTCGTGTCCTCGAAGCCCGACTTGAACAACTCGATGCGGTATGGCGCCTCGCCCGCGAACGCTCCCGCCGTGAAGCGGCCGTCGACGTCGGACTTGGGGAAGTCGAAGCCCTTCACGGCGCTCGCGAGCAACGGAGCGAACGAGAAGTCGAAGTCGAAGTTGCGGAAATCGACGGAGTTCCAGCGCACCGTGACGCCTTCGAGCGGCGCTCCGGCACTGTCGAGCACCCGGCCCGTCACGCGCGGCCCGGTCGGCAGCTCGAAGTCCTCCGCCGGCGCGACCATGCCCTCCGCGACCAGCACGCGCGGCCCCTTGGCGGGC
>JABWBL010000161.1 GCA_013360535.1 Planctomycetaceae bacterium | reverse complement strand
CTGGCGGCTTGCGGCGCGACTCGGGGGTCTCGAAACCGTCGTGGCGGCGGAACGCACGACGCTCACGAGCGCTTGGCCCGGTGCGCGGACGCTCGAAGGTCTCGCGGCGCGGGAAGAGGCCGAGCGTGCGAGCACGCGCCAACGCTTCGACGGCTCGCCGCACCCGAAGTTGCACGTCGCGTGCCTTCCTTCGAAGCTCGAGGATGCGGCGAAACTCGTGCTCGACGTGCTCACCAACGCCCGCATCGAATACGGCCTCGCGCTGCAGCCGGGTGTCGCGGAGCTCGACGTCGAACTGCGCTCGAACGTCGGCGACGCACAGGTGCTCGCGAAGCTCGTGCGCGCGCTGCGCACCGCGCTCGCTCGCGAGTCCGCGTCGCTCGCGCTGCGCGACGCCCCGCGCGGTGCGCTCGTCGAGCTCGATCCCTTCGGCGCTCCGCCCGCGGGTCTCGAGCTGATGCGCGCGATCCAGCGCAACCTCGATCCCGACGGCGTCTTCTCCACGGGCCGCTTCGCCGGTGGCCTCTGACGCTTCCTCCACGATGCCCGCACCCCGATGAACCCGCAGGAACTCGTCGACTACACGAAGAGCCTGGACTGCATCCACTGCGGCCTGTGCCTGCGGACCTGTCCGACGTACCAGCTCACCGGCGCCGAGAGTTCCAGCCCACGCGGTCGCATCTACCTGATGCGCGCGGTGGCCGAGGGCGAGCTCGCGGCGACGGCGCCCGAGTATCGCGAGGAACTCGACTTCTGTCTCGCGTGCCGTCACTGCGAGAGCGTCTGCCCGGCGGGCGTGCGTTTCGGCGAGCTGATCGAGAGCGCACGTTCCGGCGTCGAGAAGGTGCAACGGCGCGGTTTCCTCGCGCGCACGGCGCGACGCATCGGATTTGGAACCGTGCTGCGCAGTCGTGCGTGGTTGTCGCTGACGGCGACGTCGATGCGACTCGCGCAGCGCACGGGTGCGGCGCGGCTCTTGGGCAAGTTCGGGCGGCCGCTGGTCGAGATGAGCCCGGTTCCGCCGAAGTCCGAGCGTGCTCCGCTCCCCGCGACGACTCCGGCCGTTGGCACGCGCCGCGGCGAGGTCGCGATGCTCGAAGGCTGCGCGATGCGCGAGCTGTTCGGCCGCGTCAACCGCGCGACGGTCGAGGTGCTCACCGGCATCGGCTTCGAGACCAAGGTGCCGCAGGGCCACGTGTGTTGCGGCGCGCTGCACGCGCACAACGGCGACCTCGAGGGCGCACGCGAGCTCGCGCGCACGACGATCGAGCATTTCGAGACGACGGGAGCGGCGCCCGTGGTCGTCAACAGCGCCGGCTGCGGCGCGCACATGAAGGCTTACGCGCACTTGCTCAAGGACGACGCGGCCTGGCGCGAGCGCGCCAAGGCCTTCGCGGCGCGCGTCCAGGACTTCAGCGAGTTCGTGGCGGCCGAAATGCCGCCGGATTTCTCAGGCAAGCTCGGGGACGAGCTCGGGATCCTCGCCTACGACGACCCGTGCCACCTGTGCCACGGCCAGCAGATCCGCGCGCAGCCGCGCACCGTGCTCGAGCGCTGCGGAGCGACGCGTGTCGAACTGCCCGACTCGGAGGCGTGCTGCGGGTCCGCCGGTATCTACTCGATGCTGCGCCCCGACGACAGCAAGGCCGTCTTCGCGAAGAAGGCCGCTGCGTTCCGCAACTGTGGCGCGCAGGCGCTCGTCACCGCCAATCCCGGCTGCCACATGCAGTGGGAGGCGGGCCTCGCACGCGAAGGCGTGAAGGCGCGCGTGCTGCACGTCGCGGAAGTGCTCGCCGCCGCGCTGCGCAAGGCGCGCGCGCGCTGAGTGAGCGCAGGGGAATACCGTCCGACTAGACGACGACAGCGGTGCCGCTCGCGGACACCATCAGCATGCTGCCGTTGGCGCCGACAACCTCGTAGTCGAGGTCGATGCCGACGACGGCGTTCGCACCGAGTTTCTTCGCCGCGTTCGCGAGCTCGTCGAGCGCGATCTGGCGCGCGGCGCCGAGCTCGCGCTCGTAGACGCCCGAGCGACCGCCGACGATGTCGCGGATGCCGGCGAAGAGGTCCTTGAAGACGTTGGCGCCGAGAATGGCCTCGCCCGTGACGATGCCGCGGTACTCGCGGATCGGGTGGCCTTCGAGCGTCGGGGTGGTGCTGAGGATCATGTGGGCTCCTTGGGGTATGGGGTGAGGGCCTGGTTACGCGGCGAGGCGCGCAGCATTCACGGCTTCAGCGCGGACGCAGCGCGGCGATCAGCACCTGCACAGGTGCGCGAGAGGCCGGGAAGCCGCGGCTCCAGCGAGCGACGAGGATGCGCGCGGTGGTCGCGCTCGACAGGTTGACACGCAGCGTGTCGCGGAACGTCCCGCCGTTCTCGAACTCGCGCTCGAGCACGAAGGGCGCGGCGAGCTCGCCCCAGTCGAGGCGCCCACGCTCGAGCACACGCCTCCCGCCGGACCGTGGCACCGACTTCCAGTCGCCGGCCAGGTCCTGGCCAAACTCGAACAACTGCTGCAGCTCCGCACGAGCATGTTCGAGCGGGAGCTGGGCCACGATCACCTCGCGCGGCGCGCTTCCCGCTGCGCCCACCGGCACCGTCGACCAGTCGAAGGGCTCGAAGTCCTTGCCCTCCTCCGGCGTGTTGCGAGGCGCTTCCTCGCCCGCACCCTCACGCTGGATCCGCACGACCACGTCGCCGCGTGCGAGCACCTGCGCTTCGACGAGCTTGAAGCCGGCGGGCAGCTCCCCCACCTCGAACCACTGCTCCAGCGTCGCCTGCGGATCGGCCGCGCGCGTCGACTGCGTCGCGAGCAGTCCTACGGCGCCGGCGAGCAGCACGAAGCCCGCCGTGCACGCGAGCACCAGCCCAGCGCGCACCGGTGTTCCCGCTTCGCTCACGGCTGCTTCGTCAGGTCGAAGTGCCTGAGGAACTCGAGCACCTCGCTGTCGGGGATCGGCTCGAGCGAGTTCAGGTGCGAGTACTGCATCAGGACGACGCGTCCGGAGCCTTCCGGAGTGATGTCGAGCGCCGTGATGCTCGTGCGCAGCGCCATTCGCACCGCGTCACCGACCGACATGTCGGCAGGGTCGACCTCCTGTCCGTTCTCGTCGACCGTCGGTTCGGGCTCACTTTCGTTGCCTTCGCGCGGAACCGTCGTGTAGCGCACTCCGCGCAGCTCGCGTCCCTGCACGCTGAGGACGAGTTCCTCGACACCGTGGCGTCCGACGTTGCCGAGCGGGCTGAACCCGCCCTTCGCGTCGGGATCGAGGAACTGCGTGCGCAGCTCGTCGCCGGCCTTCCCGCCGGCGATCATGAAGTCGACCTTCGTCGTCCCCTGCTGGATCGAGATGACGCGCATGTCCTGCAGCGGGATCTTCATGCCGAAGATGTCGCCCTGCGGACGCTCCTGCACGGCGACAACGCTCTCGAGCTGCTTCCACTGCTCGTCAGGGTCCGTCATGTTGCTGACGAACGACCCGAACGCGATCGCCGCGACGATCGCCGTGATCAGCGCGAGCACGCACCCGCCGCCGCAGAACCACGCCCACACGGGAATGCGGCGCTTGGGCTTGGGTTGTTCCTTGGCTTCGCTGCCCCAGTCGAGTTGGTCGGCCATGTTCCGTTCTCCCTAGTTCTTCCAGTCGTAGAAACCGCGCCCCGACTTCTTGCCGAGCTCGCCCCGCGCGACCTTTTCGCGCAGGACCTGCGGCGGCGTGAAGTTGGGCCCGACTTCCTTGGTCAGGTATTCGGCGATCGAGAGCCGCACGTCGAGTCCGACGAGGTCGGTGAGCTTGAGCGGCCCCATCGGGAAGCCGTAGCCCAGCACCATCGCCTTGTCGATGTCCTCGGCGCTCGCGACGCCCTGCTCGAGCATGCGCATCGCCTCGAGCCCGATCACGAGCCCCAGGCGACTCGACGCAAAGCCCGGCGAATCCTTCACGTCGATGGGGTCCTTGCCCATGCGGCGCGAGAGCTCGAGAGCGAGCGTCGCGGCAGCACTCGACGTCTGCGCGGCGCGCACGACCTCGACGAGCTTCATGATGTGCACGGGATTGAAGAAGTGCATGCCGAGCACACGCTCCGGCCGCTTGCAGGCCTCCGCGATGCGCGTGATCGAGAGCGACGACGTGTTCGTCGCGAGCAACGCGTCCGCGCGGCAGGTCGCGTCGAGCTTGGCGAAGATCGAGCGCTTCAGCTCGAGCTTCTCCGGCACGGCCTCGACCACGACGTCCGCGTCGCGCGCCGCGGCCTCGAGATCGCCCGAGCCCACGAGCCGCGCCAGCGTCGCGTCGCGCTGCTCCGACGTCACCTTCTGCTTCTCGACGCCCGTGTCGAGGTTCTTGCGCACGGCCGCGAGCCCCTTCTGCAACGCCGCCGCATCGAGATCGACGAGCGTCGTCGCGATGCCACACTGCGCCAGCGCCTGCGCGATGCCGTGCCCCATGGTCCCCGCGCCGAGGACCACCGCCTTCTGGATCTCTTTCGCCCGTTTCACGCTTTCCGTCGCTCCTGCTTGGGTAAAGGACGAGCCCGGCCCGGTTTCCGGGCTCGGGATGAAAATTCAGCTCGCACCGGGCACGAGCACGATCTTGCCGGCCACCTGACGCGCTTCGAGCAGCGTGTGCGCCTCGCGCGCGGCCGAAAGCGGCAGCACACGATCGACGACCGGCCGAAGCCTCCCCGCCGCGACGTGCGCGAAGATCTGCGGCAGCGCCGAGCGCGGGCCCATCGTCGAACCGAGCACGCTCAGGTTCTTGATGAACATGTGAGGCAGGAGCAACGAGACCTTCGGACCCGTCGTGCCGCCGCAGGTGACGAGCCGACCGCAGCGCGCGAGGCAACGCATCGCCGCGTCCCACGTCGCCGGGCCGACATGCTCGACGACCACGTCGACTCCGCGACCCGCGGTGAGCTTCTTCACCTGCTTGTCCCACGCCTCGACCGAGTGGTCGACGACTTCGTCGGCGCCGAGCTGGCGCGCGAGCTCGCGTTTCGCTTTCGTGCCGGCCGTCGCGATCACGCGCGCGCCGTGCAACTTCGCGAGCTGGATCGCCGCCGAACCGACGCCGCTCGTGCCGGCGAGCACGAGCACCGTCTCGCCGGCCTTCAGCTGCGCGCGCGACACGAGCAGCCCCCACGCGGTCAGGAACACCAGCGGCACCGCCGCACCTTGCACCGGGTCGACGCCTGCGGGCAGCGGGAACACGAAACGCGCCGGCAGCGTGACGTACTCCGCGTCGAACCCGTCGCCGTGTTCGCCGCGGATGCCGTAATCCGCCGACAGGTGGTCGAGCCCGGCCTTGTCCTCGGCCGACTCGCCCGACGAGAAACCAGGCTCGAGCACGACCTTCTGGCCGACACTCAGTCCGCTGACGCCCGCGCCGAGCGCCGCGATCTCGCCCGTGCCGTCGCATCCGAGAATGCGCGGAAAAGGCACGGGAAAACCCGGCATTCCGCGGCGCACCCACAGGTCGAGGTGGTTGATCGAAGCCGCGAGCACGCGCACGAGCACCTCGCCCGCCTTCGGCTCCGGACGCGGGATGTCCTCAACCGTCAGAACCTCGGGCCCACCGTGGGCGTGGATGCGCAGCGCCTGCATCGCTCTCAGGCTCCCTTGAACTGCGCCTTGCGCTTCTCGACGTAGGCCGCGATGCCTTCCTTCGCGTCGGCGGAGGCAAACAGCTTGGCTTGCAGCTCACGTTCGAGCGCGAGCCCGGCGTCGAGCGACAGGTCGACACCGCCGTGCACCGCCGCCTTGATGTGGCCGACGCTCAGCGCCGCGCGCTCCGGCGTCGTGAACGACTTCGCGTGCGCGAGCACGAGCTCGAGGAACGCCGCATCGTCCGCCGCCTCGCGCACTTCGGTCACGACACCGAGCGCGAGCGCCTCGTCGTAATCGAACGTCCTGCCGCTCACCATCAGCTCAATCGCCTTCGCGCGACCGACGAGCCGCGCGAGCCGCTGCGTCCCGCCGGTGCCCGGCAGCACTCCGAGCGCGACCTCCGGCAGCCCGCACTTGCCCGACCCCTTGCGCGCGAGCCGCAGGTCCGCCGCTAGCGCGATCTCGAGCCCACCGCCGACGCAGTGCCCCGACAGGGCCGCGATCACGAGCTTCGGCGTGCGCTCGAGCCGCTGCAGCGTCTCGTTGGCGTGCAGGCAGAAGTAGTACTTGAAGGTCTGATCGACCTCCGAGAGCATCCGGATGTTGGCGCCGGCGCAGAAGAACTTCTCGCCGTGACCGGTCAACACGATCGCGTGCACCTCGTTGTCGAACCGCGCCTCGAGGATCGCGGCGTCGAGGTCCTTCATCATCTCGTGCGTGTAGGCGTTCATGGGGGGATCGTTCAGGACGATCGTCGCGACCCCTTCGCTCACCGAGTAGTCGACCAGGCCAGGCATGGCGCGACCGTAGAACGATCATGCCGGCTCGGGCCAGTGCGACAGACCGACCAGGGTGCCGTCCGGGTCGCGTACGTACAGCGTGTACGGTGATTTCCGCTCGATCGGCACGCCGGCCGCCGCGAGGCGGGCCTCCCACGCGGGCCGCTCCTCGCGGGAAATCGCGAGGGAGAGGCAGTGCAGGCCCGGGGCGTCGTCCGGGCGCCGAGGCCCTTCGGCCCCCGCCCGCTCGAGGGCGAGGAAGCCCGTGGCGAGCGACAGCCACACGCTCCGCGGTCGGCCGTGATCGTCGTTCCACCGCCGCTCGACCCCGAGGCCGAGGACGGACGTCCAGAAGCGCTCGGCGCGCTCGAGATCGGCGACGACGATGGCGAGGTGGTGCACGGCCCGCATGGAGCCCGAGTCGATCACGTCCGGCGCAGGCGACAAAGCGCGATGCGGCCGAACGCGCTGCCCCGCGGCAGCGGGTTGATCTGCCACGGCACGCCCGGGAGCCAGGCGCGGGAGTAGGCCCAGGCCTCCACGACGAAGCCGGCGTCCTTCGCGTGGTGCTCGAGCAGCCAGCGGGGCATCGGCGTGATGTGGCCGTGGACGAGGTCGGTGTGCGGGTCCCGCAGGCGCCACGGATGGTCGAAGAACAGATCCCATTGTCCCACCCCCAGGAAGAGCAGGCGCGAGAGCGCGCCGGTCAGGTTCGGTGTCGAGACGATCGCGACGCCGCGCGGCTTGACCACGCGGGCGAGCTCGCGCAGGAACGAGCGCGGGTTCTCGAGGTGCTCGACGATCTCGACGGCCATGGCCACGTCGACGCTGCGATCGGCGAAGGGGAGCGGCCGCTCGAGGTCGGCCTCGATCAGGGGGACGTCGGCCCGGAACTGCTCGGTGTAGCGCTCCACGGCGGTCACGTCGTGGCCCAGCGCCACGAGCCGCGTCGAGAGGTTGCCGCGGCCCGCGCCGAGATCCACGACGCGGCAGGGCGGCGCCCCGG
>JABWBL010000160.1 GCA_013360535.1 Planctomycetaceae bacterium | reverse complement strand
CCGCGCTCTCCGCCCTCGCCGAGTCCCCCACCACGTTCCGCGCCGTCGCCGCGATCGGCGCCGCCCTCGCCCCGTCCCGCGCGAGCGAGATCAGCCCGCACCCCCTCTTCCTCGCCGTCGGCGACCACGACTTCGCGCGCGCCTCAGTCGAGGCCTTGCACTCAGCCCTCGTCTCCGCCGAAACCCATCGCACGACCTTCCGCCTCTACCCCAACACCGAACATTGGCTCTGCCCCGCCGACTCGCTCCCCGACGTCTTCACCTGGTTCGACTCGCAGCTTCGGTGAACCTCGCATGCTGGATCGGGGCACTCGGAGGCCGTACCTCGATGCCATTCCGAACGGCGTGAGTCGGGAGGAGTATCGGTGCCCGGCGAGCCTCACGAGACCTCGAGTGCATCGAGTGGATTTCACCCAACGGTGATTCACGTTCCTGAACGTCGGCGGTTTCTCGCCGCCCGATGGTGCGTGGGGAGCCGCGTGGGGAGCGCGCGGCTCGGGCCAGTGACTCAACGACGCGGTGGCACGGATCAGGCGAGCAGGTCGCCGAGTTGCTGCGCGAAGTCGCGAGCTGGCAGGACCTGGACTCCGCCGTCGAGGAGCGGGCGGTCGCCGAGGTAGACGGCGACCGCACGGCGGATCGCCTTTTTCTCGAGCAGTTCTCGCAATGCGGCACCGCCTTCGGGGCGCCAGCGTTCACTGGCCTTGACCTCGATACCAACCGAGTGATGTGGGCCGGACCAGACGAAATCGACTTCGGCCCCGGCTCCGGTTCGGTACCACTGAACTTCGCCGCCCGTGTGGGCAAGCTGCATATGGGCGCGAAGTTCGTGCAGCACCCAGGTTTCCAGCAAGGCACCGCGCTCGGTGTCGTGGACATCCGCTCGGATGCGACCCGCGACAGCGCGCGCGACACCGGGGTCGAAGAAGTAGAAGCGCGGGTGGGCGACCTCACGAACCTTGAGGCGCGGTTGCCACGCGGGAACCATGACACCAATCAGCGTGTCGACGAGGATCTGGAAATGGCGTTGGACCGACGCGCGATGGACGCCCGCCTCGCTTGCGACATTGCTCATCGATACGGACTGGCCATTGAGGATCGCTGCGACTCGGAGGAACCGCGCGAAACCGGCAAGGTCCTTGGTCAGCGCCTCCTGCTGCACCTCCTGGTACACGTAGTTCGCCGCGTAGGCCTCAAGCGTGTCCTCCGCGATCCTGGGCTCGCTGCGAACGCCCGGCAGCAGGCCGATCCGCAGCACGTCTTCGATCGTCGGCCGAAACTCCGCCTCGGCCAGCGTGAGGGGGAAGAACGAGCGGTTGACGACTCGACCCGCGAGCAGGTTGGCGTCCAGTCGACGCAGCTTGCGAGCGCTCGAACCGCTCAGGGCGAACCGATACCGCTTCCCGTGACGCGCGATCAACGCGTGCACTTCGTCGAGCAGTGCCGGCACCTTCTGCACCTCGTCGACGACGACCCAGCCCGGCGGAGACGCTTCGACCTCGCGCCGGAACTGTCCTGGCTCGCGCAGATAGCGCACGTAGGTCTCGCTCGGGACAAGGTCGACCCACAAGGCGCCCGGCAGGACCTGACGAAGCCACGTTGTCTTTCCCGTCGCGCGTGGGCCGAAGAGGAAGAACGATGACTCCGGGAGTTCGAGGTGTCGCAGATACATCGCGTTCATTTTGCACGACAAAATGGACGCGTGGTGGCAAGGGCCGCGATCGCTTCCGTAAGTCATGTATTGACAGAGCTTTATATCTGATTCGCGGCCGTGGCGAACGGGTCAGATCGAGCTCCAACGCCCCGGGACGGGCATCCCGAGCACCATCCCGCCGGGTCAAGCCTGAGCGCGTTGACCGCGTCCGCTCGCACCCCGACACCGAACGCTGGCTCCGCCCCGTCGACGCGCTCGCCGGCGTCTTCCGGCAGTTCGTCGCGCAGTTCAAGCGACGAGGTGCATCGGACGGTGCCAGCTTCGGCGACGCAACAGAACTCGGTCGCCAAGTGACCGCGCGGACGAGCGCGGCTAAACCCGTGCCCAAGATGCCGTGCGAAGCCAAATCGCAACTTTGATCGTGCTGCTTGCCGCGTGCGCGGGGACGGGTGCGCCTCGGCGGCATCCGTTCGAGCCGCGGCTCGTGGAGGCGCTGCGGAGTGAAGATCCGGCCGTCAGGAACGAAGCGGCCTATGTCCTCGGTGCGCATGGAGATGGGCGGCACATCGCTGCGATCGGGGCGCTGACCGAAGATCCCAACACCGTCGTCGCACGAACGGCGCTGGCGGCGCTCACGCGCATCTCCGAAGGCGATTCCGAGCTGCAGGCCGCTGCGCTGCCGCACTTGATGCGTGCACTCAGGCATCCCGACGCCACGGTGCGCCAGAGCGCAGCGATCGAACTCGGCAATTTCCTCGAGTGCGAAGGCGTCGACTGGAGTCCGTTGGAGGCAGCGCTCTGGGACGAGTCTGGCTGGGTGAAGCTCGCGGTGGCTGGTGCGCTCGTGCAGCTGGGCCTCCCGCCCTCGGACAGCGAGCTCGAACGACTGTTCCGTACCTATGCAGGTGGAACTGGTTCGAGGTGGCTGATTCCCGTGCTGCCGGCGCTGCACGATCCGGCCCAGCGTGATTGGCTCTTGCCGTTGCTGGCCTGTGCCGACGCGCGGACACGAGACCACGCCGAGCACGCAACAAGGAGGCTCGACGCGATCGAGGCCGGATCTCCGCCGAGTTGGCAGACGCCAGAGCTGGAGAAGGAGCTGAGGTACGGCGCCGTGAATCGACGCGCCCGGAACGAACTGCGAAAGCTCCCGTGGCACCCGGTGGAACGGCGCGAATTGCTGGAGGCTGCGCGCGAGGCTCGCCTCGTCATATTCGGCGAAATGCACTCCGAGGGCGGGCCGCTCAGAGAGGCGCAGATCGAGCTGCTGCGGGCGTTCGTGGGAGAGCAACCTGAAGGCGTGGCCGTGGGCTTCGAGCCGTCCGTGAAGCATGCGCAGCAGCTCGTGCTGGACGTTGCGGAGGAGCTCGGTGTGCCGTGCATCTCGCTGGAAACGAATTGGGAGGCTGGCTGGATGCCTGTCGGCTCAAGTGCCGAGCGTGACGACCAAGCTGCAGAGGCGATCGGTGATTGGCTCGCCACGCCAGGGCACAGGCTGTTCGTCGTGCGCGGCGAGAGCCACGTGACTCCGGGCGGGTACCTGGTGAGCCAGCTGGAGACCGAGCCGCTCATCGTGCTGAGCATGCAGGCAGAAATCGCCCTTCCGCTCGGCCTCGCGGACGACGATCTCGAAATGCTCGGGCGGACATGGCGCCTTGGCGACAGCGGCCGAATCTACGCCTGCGGGTTGAAAGGCCTTCGCCTGGAGTCACCGTCGTCGGTGTTGCGTGCCTGGCTGTCGCGGCCCGCCGCGCGTTGATCTCGCGGCATTCCGAGCTCGAGAACCAAACGGAGCGCTGCCGCGCGCGAGTTTCGCGCACGAACTCTGTGGTCGCGGGCTTGAGAGCTTGCGAGGGCGGACGAAGGGGCCCATCCTGAGGGCGGCGGCGCGTGCCGCCGGAAGGAAGACGGATCTTGAAGAAGCGTTCCAGCGGGCCGGCTCGGCCGCGACTGACTCAACCGCTCGTGCGTGAGAACGGGGTGCTTCGTCCTGCGACGTGGGACGAGGCGCTCGGGCGCGCGGCGGAGGGGTTCAGGCGCGCGCGGGAGGCTCGGGGTGGGGACGCGCTCGGCATCTTCAGCTGCTCGAAGTCCACCAATGAGGTGAACTTCCTGGCGCAGAAGCTGGCGCGGGTCGCGTTCCGCACCCACAACATCGACAGCTGCAACCGGACGTGACACGCACCTAGCGTCGTCGGTCTGGCGACGGTTTTTGGTGCTGGCGGCGGTACGAACTCCTACCGGGAGGTGGAGGAGGCTGACGTCGTTTTCCTGTGGGGCTCGAACGCGCGCGAGGCGCATCCGATCTGGTTCCATCACCTGCTGAAGGGCGTGAACAACGGGACGCGGCTGTACGTGATCGACCCGCGGCGCACGTCGTCGGCGCAGTGGGCGGATGTGTGGCTGGGGCTCGACGTGGGCAGCGACATCGCGCTCTCGAACGCGATGGCGCGCGAGATCATCCACGCGGGGCTCGCGCACAGGGAATTCATCGAGCGCGCGACGGAAGGTTTCGAGGCGTATCGCGCGGCGGTCGAGCCGTACACGCTCGAGGTGGCGGAGCGCATCACGGGCGTGCCGGGCGACGTGATCCGCGAGGCGGCGCACACGTTCGCGAAGGCGAAGAACGCGATGATCTGCTGGACGCTAGGCATCACCGAGCACCACGACGCGGTCGACAACGTGCTCGCGCTGATCAACCTGACGCTGCTCACGGGCCACGTCGGCAAGTGGGGCTCGGGCTGCAACCCGCTGCGCGGCCAGAACAACGTGCAGGGCGGCGGCGACATGGGAGCGATTCCCAATCGTTTGCCGGGTTTTCAGGACATTCTGGAGCCCGCGATCCGCGAGCGTTTCGAGCGCCAGTGGGGCGTGCCGCTCGCGCCGAGGTACGGGCTCAACCTGACGCAGATGCTGCAGGCGATGGAGCGCAAGGAACTGACGGCGCTCTACGTCATCGGCGAGAATCCCGCGCAGTCGGACGCGGACTCGAACCATGTCGAGCACTTGCTCGGCGGGCTCGAGCATCTGGTCGTGCAGGAAATCGTGATGACGCGCACGGCCGAGCTCGCGCACGTCGTGCTGCCGGCGGCGGCGACGTGGTGTGAAGGCGAAGGCACGGTGACGAACAGCGAGCGGCGCGTGCAACGCGTGCGCAAGGCGGTCGAGCCGCCCGCGGGCGCGAAGGACGAGCTGTGGATCCTTTCCGAATTGGCTCGCAGGCTCGGAGCCGACTTCGGCCAGCCGACGGCGGAGTCGGTGTGGAACGAGTTCCGCGCGGTGGCGCCGCATTTTGCGGGCGGCATGAGCTACGCACGGCTCGAGGCGCTCGGCGGTTTGCAGTGGCCGTGCCCCGATGAATCGCATCCGGGCACGTCCTTCCTGCACGGGCGGCTGTGGGACGAGCCGCGCGGCGGACGTGCGGCGCCGTTCTCGGTCGTCAACTGGGAAGGGCCCGTCGAGAAGCCGGACGCGGAATACCCGCTGCTGCTCACGACCGGGCGGCGGCTCGAGTCGTACAACACGGGCGTGCAGACGGGCGGGTATCGCTCGCCGTTGCACGTCGGCGAGCGCCTGAGCCTGAGCGTCGAGGATGCGGAGCGTCTCGGTGTGGCCGACGGGGCCCTCGTGACCGTACGCTCGCGCCGTGGCGTGCTCGAGGCGCCGGCGCACGTCGATCGTGCGCTGCGGCCCGGGCTCGTGTTCATGACGATGCATTTCCCCGACGAGATCAACACCAACGTGCTCACGATCGACGCCTCGGACCCCAAGTCGGGTACGGCCGAGTTCAAGGCCTGCGCGGTGCGCGTCGAGCCCGTCGTGCAGACGGCGAGCGTGAGCTAGCGACGCATGGACATCCGCCTGCCGGAAGCTCGGCCCAACGCCGAGGAACGCGCCGCGATCGATGCCCTGCTCGGCGAGCCGCGCTCGGCCTGGGAAGGCGCGACGACGAAGAGCGAGCGTGATGCGCGAGTCGCGCTCGGTGGCGCGGCGAAACGTGCGGAGCGGCATCTGCTGCTGCCGTGCCTGCATGCGTTGCAGGATCGGGTCGGCTGGATCAGCGAAGGTGGGCTCGCGTACGTGTGCGAGCGGCTCGCGCTTCCGCCGGCGGAGGCGTGGTCGGTCGCGACGTTCTATGCGCTGCTCGCGACCGAGCCGCGGCCGCGGCGCGTCGTGCACGTGTGCGACGACATCGCGTGCCGTGCGAAGGGCGCGCAGAAGCTGTGCGCTGAGCTCGAGCGTGAGCTCGGGCCCGCGCTCGGGCATGCCAAGGACGCGCACGAAGGTGACACGCTCGAGCACGATGCGGAGCGGCCTGCGTGGATGAAGTCGCCGTGCCTCGGCCTGTGCGATCGCGCGCCCGCAGCGCTCGTCACGGAAGCTGGCACGCAGCCCATCGGCATTTCTGCCGGAGAAATCACGCTGGAGCGCGTGCGCAAGCTGTTGAGCGCGCCCGCGGATGTGAGCGACGCGAGCGGAGACACGAAACTCCCCCAACACGGCTCCACTTCGCTGCGACTGCTCGCGCGCGTCGGCGTCGTCGACCCCGAAAGCCTCGACGATTACCGGCGCCACGGCGGGTACCGCGCGCTCGAACGCGCGTTCGAGCTCGGTCCCGAGGCCGTGATCCGCGAGGTGGTCGACTCGAAGCTGGTCGGCCGCGGCGGCGCCGCGTTTCCGACGGGTCGCAAGTGGGCAGCGGTGCGCAAGGAACTCGCAACGCCGCGTTACCTCGTGTGCAACGCCGACGAGTCCGAACCGGGCACGTTCAAGGACCGCACGCTGCTCACGGGCGATCCGTTCGCGATCGTCGAGGCGATGACGGTCGCGGCGTATGCGGCGGGCTGCTCGAAGGGCTTCCTGTACGTGCGCGACGAGTACCCGCTCGCGAGCAAGCGCCTCGAGCACGCGTGCGCGGCCGCGCGCCAGGCGGGGTTGCTCGGGCAGAACATCGCCGGTCGCGAGTTCGAGTTCGACATCGAGGTGCGGCGCGGTGCGGGCGCGTACATCTGCGGCGAGGAGACCGCGCTGTTCGAGTCGATCGAAGGGCGCCGCGGCGAGCCGCGCTCGAAGCCGCCGTTCCCCGTGCAATCGGGCCTTTTTGGCAAGCCGACGGTGGTCAACAACGTCGAGACGCTCGCCAACGTGCTGCCGATCCTCAACGAAGGCGCAAAGGCCTACGCGAGCGTCGGAACCGCGCAGTCGACGGGAACGCGGCTCTTCTGCCTCAGCGGCAACGTGCGCCGGCCGGGCGTGTACGAAGTGCCGTGCGGAACGAAGCTGCGGGAGCTCGTCGAGCTCGCAGGCGGCGTGCCCGAAGGGCGCAAGCTGCAGGCGGTGCTGCTCGGCGGCGCGGCGGGTGGATTCGTGCGGCCGGATGAGCTCGACGTCGAGCTCTCGATGGAAGGTGCGCGCGCGGCGGGAGCCACGCTCGGTTCCGGCGTCGTGATGCTCTTCGACGACACGGTCGACCTGAGCGAGCACGTGGCGCGCATCGCGCGCTTTTTCCGCGAGGAATCGTGCGGCCAGTGCGTGCCGTGTCGCGTCGGGACGGTGCGGCAAGAGGAAGCGCTCGCGCGCATCGCCTGCGGCAAGCCGCGCGGCAGCGTGCAGGACGAGCTCGCGCTGCTCGAGCACGTCGGCGCCGGCATGAAGGACGCGTCGATCTGCGGACTCGGGCAGACCGCGTATTCGGCCGTCGAGTCGGCGGTGAAGCGGCTGAAGCTCTTCGGCGAGCCCGCGGCGCCGCT
>JABWBL010000159.1 GCA_013360535.1 Planctomycetaceae bacterium | reverse complement strand
GTGCCGCGGCCGGGCTCGCTCGTGCACTGGATCGCCCCGCCGTGGCTGCGCACGATGCCGAGCGCGGCCGACAGGCCGAGGCCGAGGCCGAGGCCGGTGAACTTGGTCGTGAAGAACGGCTCGAAGATGCGCGCGCGCGTCGCGGCGTCCATGCCGCAGCCTTCGTCCTCGACGTCGACGTGCACGTAGAGGCCATTCGGCAGCGAACCGGCGGGGTCGAGCTCGCGCAGCTCCGCCGCAGTCCAGGTCCGTTCGCCAGTCACGAGGCGCACGCGACCGCCACGTTCCCCGGTGGACTCTCCGGCGTTGAGCACGAGGTTCATCAAGAGCTGCCGCAGCTGGGCGGCGTCGGCGTGCACGGGGGAGAGTCCACGCGCGAGCTCGACCTCCAGCGTGCAGCGCGGCGGCAGCGACACCTCGAGCAGGCGGCGCATCTCGCTCGCGAGCTCGCTCAGGTCGACTCGACTCGACTCGCGCGGGGCCTTGCCCGCATACACGAGCAGCTGCCGCACGAGCTCGGCCGCACGCTCCGCGCCTTCGGTGGCGCGCTCGAGGTGCACGCGTTCGGCGCTGTCGGGCTCGAGGCGTGCGCTGGCGAGCTCGCAACGCCCGAGGATGCCCGTGAGCAGGTTGTTGAAGTCGTGCGCGATGCCGCCGGCGAGCAGGCCGAGGCTTTCGAGCCGTTGGGCCTGATGCAGGCGCGCCTCGAGCTCGAGGCGCTGCTCGTGCTCGCGCTCGCGCTGGCGCGCGATGCGGATCGAGCGCACCATCGTCGAGCAGGTGGCGACCAGCGGCTCGAGGCGCTCGAGCAGCTCCTCGTGGTAACCGCCGGGACGGTTCGCGAGCCCGATCATGCCGACGAGGTCCTCGCCGATGATCAGCGGCAGGCCGAGGAACGCGTCCAGCGGCGGATGGCCGGCCGGAGTGCCGCTCGCGCGCGGGTGCTGTGCGGCGAGTTCGAGAGCACCGGAGCGCGTGTCGAGAGCACCGCGCCGAACAGCGTGTGCAGGTTCGAGAACTCGAGGCCCTGCGCCGCGCTGCGCTGGAAGAGCTCGCGTGTCGCGTCGTCCCAGGCGATGTTCGTGAGCGCGTGCGTCTTCAGGAACGGCGTGCCGTCCGGGCGCCGGTGCACCTCGCCGATGAAGCCGTAGGCGCTGTGCGAGATCTCGAGCAGGAACTCGAGCATCGCGTCGAGGGAACGCCGAGGCTGCGGCTCGATCAGGAAGTCGCGCTGCAGCCGGGCGAGACCAGCGAGCATGCGCGCGCTCTCGCGCGCCTCGTCGGCGCTGCGGTGCGCGGAGGAGACATCCGTGTGCGTGCCGAACACCAGCTGCGGACGGCCGTCGGGCGTGCGCGTCTTGATGCGCCCGCGGTCGAGGATCCACACCCAGTGTCCCGCGCGGTGCCGCATGCGCATCTCGCACTCGTAGTAGTCGAGCTCACCGGAGAAGTGGCGTTCGACCTCGCGCAGCGCGCGCTCGATGTCGTCGGGATGCGTGAGCGTGCTCCACGTCTCGAGGCTCGTCGGAGCGAGCTCGGCCAGCGTGTAGCCGAGCATCGAGGCCCAGCGCTCGTTGAAGACCGTCTCGCCGGTCTGCACGTTCCATTCCCACGTGCCGGCGCGCGTGCCGTCGAGGATCGCGGCGACGCGCTCGTGCTCCGCCATCAGGCGCTCGAGGTCCTCGGTCCCCGGCTGCACGTGCAACAGCACGCCTTCGATCCCGCGCTGCTCCGCGGAGCGCTGCAGGGCACGGGCGAAGACGCGCAGGACGACGGGTTGGGCGTCTGAGCCCACGAAGCGCAGCGTGCGTTCGGCGTGACCGAGGCTCGCGACGACCGAGCGCAGCAGTCGCTCGAGCTCGGCCCGGTCGTCGGGATGGACCGCGGCGAGCAGCGAGCGCGTCCGCAGCCAGTCCTCCGACGTCCAGCCCAAGGCCGACGCGGCGTCGAGCGAGACGCGCTCGAGCTCGAGACTCGCTCCGTCCGCACTCCACCAGATCGTGGTCACGTTGCCGTCTCTCCGCCCACTCGTGTCAACCCGCCAGCTCCCGCAGCGCGGCGACGAGCTTGTCGAGGTCGGCCTCGGTCGTGTAGAGGTGCGGCGTCACGCGCACACCTTGCACATTCGCGCGGTCGATCGCGACGGTGTAGATGCCGAAACGCTCGAGGAGCTGGCGCGCGAGCTCGGACGGCGCGAGGCCTTCGAGGCCGACGTTGGCGATGCCGCAGGTGCGAGCGGGAGCGCTGGGAGTGTTGAGGCGCACCTTCGCGAGCCCACGCACGCGCGAGGTCCAGTAGCCCTGCAGGTGCCGCAGGCGCGCTTCCTTGCGGGCGACGCCGATCTGCTCGTGGAACGCGAGCGCGTCGTGGATGGCGAGCAGCGTCGCGCAGGGCAACGTCCCGGTGTGGTTGAGGCGCGTGATGTCGTCGGCGGGCTTCGGCGAGGACGCGAACAGCGGCCAGAGGCCGGGGATGCGCTCGCGACGCACGTAGAGGAAGCCCGCGCCGAGCGGACAACCAAGCCATTTGTGCAAGCTGGTGCCGTAGTAGTCGCAGCCGAGCTCGTCGAGGCGGAACTCGAGCTGCGCAAACGCGTGCGCGCCGTCGACGAGCGTCGCGACGCCCTTGGAGCGCGCCATCGCGCAGATCTTCGCGACCGGCAGCACCTGTCCCGTGATGTTGGCGACGTGGCAGACCATCAGCAGCTTCGTGCGCGGAGTGATGGCGCTCGCGTAGAGCTCGACGAGCTCCTCGTCCGAACGGGGATCGAGCGGCAGCGGCACGCGCTTGTTCACGAGCCCGTGGCGCCGCGCCTCCTGCTCGAACATGTCGAGCATCGCTCCGTAGTCGGTCTCCGCCATCACGGCCTCGTCGCCGGGCTTCCAGTCGTGGCCCGCGATCACGAGGTCGAGCGACTCGGTGGTGTTGCGCGTGACGACGAGCTCCTCGTGGGAGCACCCCGCGGCCCGGGCGAGCGCCTTGCGCGCGCGCAGGTTGTCCTCCTCGGCGTTGGTGCGCATGTAGCGCGAGCTCTCGACGTTCAGCGCGCGCAGGTGGCCGAGGTAGGCCTCGAGCACCGGCCGCGCCATCATCGAGTAGTAGCCGTTCTCGAGCTGCACGATGTCGTCGGGCGCCCGGTACTGGCCGCGCAGCGCACGCCAGAACTCGTCCTCTTGCGCGAGCTGCGCCGCCGGCATCTCCGACCAGCGCGCCCAGGCGCTCTCGCCCACCAGCGCCGCCAGAGTGAAGCCGCCAAATCCCTGCAGGAACTCGCGCTTGTTCATGGGCGCGAGACTAGCGCGGACTTCCCGCCCGAATCCATGGTGCCCACGTCGGCGAGACCCGCCCCCAAAGGATTCGGGGGCGCTCCGTGCGAATTCGCGAGGTCGGACTAGCATGGGCTGGACAAGGAGGAGCCCTTCCCATGCTGCATCGATCGCTCGTGCGTTCCGTGATCCTGTCCCTGACGCTGGCCGGCGCCGCGCGCGCGCAGTCGACGTGGTTCGTCGATGCGAGCGCTGCCGCAGGTGGCGATGGATCGAGCTGGGCGAGCGCCTTCACGACGCTCGACGACGCGCTCGAAGTGGCGCAGCGCTTCGACGAGATCTGGGTCGCCGACGGCCTCTACACGCCGGCGCTGCCGCCTGCGGGAGACCCGCGGATGGCGCGTTTCTTCGTGCCGCGCGACCTCAAGCTCTTCGGCGGCTTCGCCGGCGGCGAGCCGTCCGTGGACCAGCGCGCGGGCCTCTTCGACCAGACGGTGCTCTCCGGCGACATCGGCGTGCCGGGCCTTGCGGGCGACAACTGCTACCACGTGGTCGAGACCTGGGGCGCGGTCACGATCGACGGCTTCCGCATCACGGGTGGCAACGCGCTCGGCAGCGCGGAACCCAACGGCGCCGGGATCTTGCTGAGCATCGGGCAGATCTCGATCGACCCCGACATCTTCCAGGGCTCTGGGCTGCGCCTGCGCCACTCGCGCATCGACCACCACTCGAGCTCGCGCGGCGGCGCGATCTACGGGCAACTCGCCGGTGTTCAGTTCAGCGACTGCATCTTCGAGGACAACGAGGCGACCGGCATCGGCGGTGCGATCTCGCTGCAGGCCTCGCAGGCGCGCATCGACCTGTGCGAGTTCGTCAACAACCGCTCCGGCAGCCACGGCGGCGCGTTCCATGGCGCCTCGATGTCGGTCGACACGACGGGACGCCCGTTCCTCGGTTTCGTCGGCTGTCTGTTCCGCGAGAACCGTGCCGGCGGCAGCGGTGGAGCGCTGTACCTCGGCGGCTCGGCCTTCTCCTCGGGCAAGGCCTACCTCTCCAGTTGCACGATCGCGCTCAACGCCGCATCCGCTGGCGGTGGCGGCATCTTTGCGCAGACGACGACGCAAGTTCCGGCCGTGTGCTGGCTCGAGAACTCGATCGTATTCCACAACCGCGGGCCTTCGAATCAGGACATTTTCGGCACGCTGAGCTGCTGGAACTCGATCGCACCGGGACAGGCGGGTCCGGGTGTCACCGGCCTCAATCCGCGCTTCGTCAACGTGCGCGCCAAGGACCTGCGCCTGCGTCCGGACTCGCCGGCCGTCGACGCGGGCGACTTCGCGCGCCTGCCCTTCGACGCGACGGACGTCGACGACGATGGCAACGTGCTCGAGCGCATTCCGATCGACCTCGACGGCACGACGCGCCTGCTCGGTGCGGCGCTCGATCTCGGCGCCTGGGAGCGGCCCTAGGCGAGGCGGAGCGCGCGCGGCGCGGCTATCATTCTCGGCCCGCGTTCGCATCCGGCGAGCGCGGCTCCGAAAGCCTCACACCGACGAAGGGACCCACGATGGGCCGCCAGTGGCTGCAAAAGAAGCGCGAGATCAACGCCAACAAGCGCGCCAAGATCACGACCAAGCTCGTGCGCGAGATCACCGTCGCCGCCAAGCTCGGTGCGCCGGACCCGGCGATGAACGCGCGGCTGGAAGTGGCTGTCGAGGCCGCGCGCAAGGCCTCGGTGTCGAACGACGTGATCACGCGCGCGATCAAGAAGGCGAGCGGCGGCGGCGCGGATGGCGCGCAGCTCGAGCTCGTCACGTTCGAGGGCATGGCGCCCAACAAGGTGCCGGTGATCGTCGAGTGCCTGACCGACAACCGCAACCGCACGGCGCCCGACATGCGCTCGCTGTTCCGCGACGGCCAGTTCGGCGCGAAGGTGCTGTTCCTGTTCGACCACGTCGGCACGATCGAGGCCACGCACGCCGATGCGTCGCTCGACCGCGAGAGCGCGGCGATCGAGGCCGGTGCGCAGGACGTCGAGGCGCTCGAGGACACGCCGGAGGACCACTGCGGCGCACGCTTCTTCACCGAGCCGGCCGACCTCGATGCCGTCGCGCGCGCGCTCAAGGCCGCGGGCTGGAAGGTGACGACGTTCGAGATGGGCTATCGCCCCAAGGACAAGGTCGAGCTGTCGGCCGAGGCGCGCACGACCGTCGAGGAGTTCCTCGAGGCGATCGACGACCACGACGACTGCCACCGCATCTACACGGCGCTCGCGTGAGCGCCTGCGGGTGCCGGACCCGCGCGTTCCCCACAGAGACCGACGCTCCCGCACCGGACGGGCCGGAGCGGGAGCGTCGAGAACGACCCGTTCGTCTCAGGTGCCGATCACGCCACCATCGAGCTTGCGCACGACGACCGTGGTCGGGCGCGGACGGCCGCCGAAGGGCCACGAGCTCACGGTCGACGGGTTGGTGGTGCTGGGCGTGCCGTTGAGGCCGTTCCAGTAGCTCGTCGACTCGCCGGGGTGCTGGATGTTGACGAACATCGTGCGCTGGTCGGGAGTCGTGATGACGCCGGTGACCTCGCAGCCGCGCGGGCCGGTGAGGAAGCGCTTCAGCTCGCCCGTCGCGGGGTCGGCCGCCAGCATCTGGTTGTTGCCGATGCGGTCGTAGCCGCGGTCCGCGCGGTTCTGCGACGAGTTGGAGATGTCGGTCTGGATCCAAAGCCGCCCCTGGGGATCGCACCAGATGCCGTCGGGCGAACCGAACAGCGACTGGGTCGCGGGCACGGTCGGGTCGTACTGCGAGTCACCGGCGATCAGGAACACGCTCCACGTGAAGTTGACGCGCGTGTGGTCGCCGAAGGGCTCGCGCAGCTTGACGATGTGGCCGTAAGGGTTGGGGTCGCGGTTGCTGTTGACGACGGAGTTGTTGCCCGACCCGTTGGTCAGCGTCACGAAGATGTCCTGCGTGAGCGGGTTTTCGGTGACCCACTCGGGCCTGTGCAGGCGCGTGGCGCCGACCGCATCCGCTGCCTGGCGCGTGCGGATCAGGACATCGGCCTGATCGATCCAGCCGTTGGCCGGCGTGAGCGGACCGCGGTTCCACTGGAGCGGGATCCAGCGGCCGGTGCCGTCGGCGTTGAAGCGCGCGACGTACAGCATGCCGCTGTCGAGCGGGCTCCGGCCCTGCGCCACCATGTCCGGCCACGGGCTGCGGCTCACGAACTTGTAGAGGTACTCGCCGTTCTCGTCGTCACCGCTGTAGACGCAGGCGCGGCCGTTGGAGACGGTGACCGTGGCGCCTTCGTGCTTGAAGCGGCCGAGCCACGTGCGCTTGGTCGGGACCGAGTCGGGGTTGTGCGGGTCCACCTCGACCACCCAGCCGAAGCGGTTGGGCTCGTTGCGGTTGAGGTCGAGATCGAAACGCGGCGACGCGACGTGCCAGTTGTAGCCGAAGCCCGTCTTGGTCAGGCCGTAGCGCGCCTCGAGCGGCGTCGCCACCCAGCCGGCGGCGGCGGTCCCGAAGTAGCCGTTCCAGTTCTCCTCGCAGGTCAGGTACGTGCCCCACGGCGTGAAGCCGTGCGCGCAGTTGTTGAGCGTGCCCAGCGGCTGGGCGACGAGCGCCGACTGCAGCAGCGGGTGGGAGGCGTCGACCGGCCCGACGAAGGCCATCGGCGTCGTGCCCGTGATGCGGCGGTTGTAGGGCGAGTCGACGACGTGCGTCCACTGGCCGAGCGGCCCGCGAGTCACCTCGGCGATCGTCACTCCGTGTCCGGCGAGCGCCTTGGCGACCTTCTCCGCGCCCGCGGCATCGTTG
This sequence comes from Planctomycetaceae bacterium, assembly GCA_013360535.1. GTDB lineage: Bacteria > Planctomycetota > UBA1135 > UBA1135 > F1-120-MAGs118. The sequence goes on along the minus strand of JABWBL010000159.1, from coordinate 338 downwards.
GTGATGGCCGAGCCTTGGGCCGCGGTGTAGATCTGGCTCGCGTCGGTGTACTCGTGGTTCATCGCGAGCAGGCCGCGGTCGTTGGCAGCCGGCCCCGTGCCGAGCGGGAAGTAGTGCAGGCCGTCGTGGTTGAAGCCCACCTGACCTTCCTGATCGGCCGAGTTGTTGGACGCGTCCGTCTGGAAAGCGGCGACCGAAGAGAACAGAGGAGTGCCCCAAGGCAGCAGCACGTCCCACGTGTAGCCCGGCGGGACCACGAGGGTGTCGGCCGCGCTCGGCGGCACTTCGGCGAAGCCGAGCAGCGTGCTCGCGGCGAGCGACGTCGCGCTCGGGGCGGC
>JABWBL010000158.1 GCA_013360535.1 Planctomycetaceae bacterium | reverse complement strand
CCCGTCTCGCCGTGGCAGCGGGCGCAGTTCTCGCGGTACAGCGCCTTCCCGCGCGCCAGCACGCTCGCGTTGGGCGTGACACGCGGCGGCGCCTCGAACCTCGCCTCGGCCTGCACGAGTTCCTTCGCCCGTTCACGCGCCGCCGCCCTGTCGAGCGCCTCGCCTGCCGTGAGCGACTCCAGTGTGATGCGCCGCTCCGCTCCGACCTCGACGAGCTCCAGCACGTGTCCAGCGAGCGCCCCGACGGCCTCGTCACCGAGCCACTCCCACGACGGCATCGCGCTGCCGGGCATGCCTCGTCGCAACGTCGCCTCGATGTCCGCGCGCACCGGTCGACCGTCGCGCGCGCTCGTCAACCGCAGGCGCCCGTCCGAGAAGCGGCGCGGCGGGGGGAACAACGAAGCTGCGACCCGGCCGTCGGCTTCGCCTGCGGCGCCGTGACAGGCCGCGCAGTGCTCCGCAAACAGCCGGGCCGCAAGCTCACGCCGTTCCGACGCTCCCTCGCTTTCAGGAGCCAACGCGACACAGGACGGAAGCGCGATGGCGCAGAGGAAGGCGAGTCGAATCGGGCGCGAGCTCAGCATCGGAGGCCTCTTCCCGCGAAAGCAGGCGGTTGGAGCTTCATCGTCCTAGAATGCGCGCCCGGCGAGAGCCTGTTCCGCCCCCTGCGGACCAAGTCCCGCGTCCCTACGAACTCCGCTCCCCCTTCGCGAAGCCCACGCCACCTTGGAGCTCGATTACCGCAAGAATCCCGCGTTGCTCGCGCAAGTGATCGACGCGATGGCCGACGGAGTGTTCACCGTCGACCTCGCCGGTCGGTTCGCTTCGTGGAGCGCCGGCGCCGAGCGCATCACCGGCTGGACGCGCGACGAGATCGTCGGCAAGCCCTGCAGTTCGCTCGAGGGCCCCGACTGTCGCGGCTTCGGGAAGATCGGGCACCTGCTCGCCGATCCCGGCGGCCGCGACGGCATTCAGGACGAGCAATGCCGCATCGTCGCGAAGGACGGGCGCCCGCTGCACCTGCTCGGCAACCTGCGACTCCTGCGCGGCGAGGATGCGAGCGTGCACGGCGCGGTCGGCACGTTCACGGACCTGACGGCCTGGATCGTGCAACAGGCGCCGGCGCCGCACGCGAGCGAAACCGGCGCGCGGCGTTTCGCGGGCCTCGTCGGCAAGTCGAAGCCGATGCTCGAGGTGCTGCGGCGCATCGAACTGGCGGCGCAGAGTGATGTCAGCACGCTCGTGCGCGGCGAATCCGGCACCGGCAAGGAGCTCGCCGCACGCGCAATCCACGAGAATTCCGCGCGCCGCGCGAAGCCCTTCGTCGCGATCAACGTCGCCGCGATCCCGGAGTCGCTGCTCGAGAGCGAGCTCTTCGGCCACGTGAAGGGCGCCTTCACCGGCGCGCTGCGCGACAAGCAGGGCGTGTTCGCGCAGGCCTCGGGAGGCACGCTGTTCCTCGACGAGATCGGCGAGCTCCCGCCCGCGCTGCAAGTGAAGCTGCTGCGCGTGCTGCAGGAACGCAAGGTGCGTCCCGTCGGCGCCGAGCGTGACCTCGACGTCGACGTGCGCCTCGTGTGCGCCACGCACCGCGACCTCGCCCAGCGCATGGACGAAGGCCTCTTCCGCGAGGACTTTTACTACCGCGTGCGCGTCTTCGAGATCGAGATGCCGCCCTTGCGCGACCGTCGCGTCGACATCCCGCTGCTCGCGCAGCACTTCATCGACGAGCTCTCGCCGCGCTACCGCCCGGGCGTGCTCGGCCTCACGCGCGACGCCCTCGAGTGCCTCGTCGAGGCCCCGTGGCCCGGCAACGTGCGCGAGCTGCGCAACGCCCTCGAACACGCGCTCGTCGTCGTCCACGGCGAGCGCATCGGCCTCGTCGACCTGCCCGCCGAGATCCGCGAAGCTCGCGACGCGTTGCGCAGCCCCGCGACCGCCTCCGTCCCCGTCGCCGACGTGCGCTCCGGCCTCCCGCAACTCACGCCCGAACAATCCGCCGAGCGCGCTTCGATCCTCTCGACGCTCGACCGCACCCGCTGGAACCGCACGCTCGCCGCGGAGCTGCTCGGCATCAGCCGCATGACGCTCTGGAAGAAGCTCAAGAAGTACGGCCTCTCCGACGCGCTCGAGTGAGCGCGCGCTTCACGGCAGGTACGTGACCTCGATGGCGCCGGAAAGGTTCGAGCCGGTGCCGCTGGGGAGGTTGTCGCGGAACCAGAATTGATAGAACCAGCTGCGGCCAGCGGTGATCGCGCCAATCGCCGTGTTGCCGGCGAAGTCGATGTTTTGTGAGGCGAAGCCCGTCGCGTCGACCGCGTGCAATGAACCGAGGCGCTGCAGGCCCGGAGAGAACGGCGAAATGCAGAGGTAGCCGTCCCCGAACGGAATGCGCGTGCGGCGCAGGCCGAAGAGGAACTGGCCGGTATGTGCGGCAGGTGCGGCGTGCACTTCGAGCGACGCATTGGCGATGGTGATCGAGAGGTTGCCCGACAGTCGCAAGGTCGCCATCGCGCCCGAGGAATTCAGGGTGCTCGTGCAGTAGCTCGTGCCAAGGCCACTGTCAGAATCGAGCGGTGCTCCGGCGCTCTCCCACGTTGGGTCGCTCGCTTCAGCCGAGCTCGTCCAACCCAGTCGTCCGTGGTGTCCGAGCCCCGAGGAATCGCTCGCAACCTGCCCGGCGCCCTCGTCAAAGCGCCAATAGGCGACCAGGCCGGACTGCGGCCCAGCGAGGGATCGATTCCAGCTGCTTGCGATTTCCGTCTGCGTGCGCGGGTGATTCCAGATGCGCACCTCGTCGATGCGGCCGCGGAAATACTCGTTCTGAAGCGTGACCGGCAGGCCGGCGCCAATGCACAGATCTGTCGGCGGATTGTGCACCAACGCACCCAGGCTATGGGGCGTGCTCGCGACCCGCACGCCGTCGACGAAGAACTCCGCGTGGTCCGTGGCCCACACGCCGGCGAAATGGTGCCACTGGCCGTTGTAGAGCGTGTGCGGCTGCGGGTCGGTCGCGCTCGCCCGGAACTGCGTGCCGCGCGTGGCCATGATCTGCATGCGCACGTCGAGGTCCTGATCGGCCGTCAGGAAGTAGGCATCGACCTCGCCCTTGCGCAGGAGACGCGTATTCCAGTCCTGCGGGCCGTCGAGCCGCGCCCAGAGCTCGATCGTGATCTCACCGGGTTCGAGCGCCGCCGTGCGCCCGACGTTGACGAAGTCGTTGACGCCATCGAAGGCGAGACAGCCGCCGCCGGTGGATTGCGCCAAGCCGGAGAGCGCGAGGCCGAACGAGCCGACGAGCGACAGCACGATGTGCGAAGAGCGGAACATGGTGCGATGGCCTCCCGGAGACCTGTATGCGGCGGGCAGCGATGGGGCGGAAGCTGGCGGAAGTTCGCAGGATGCGCGCACGGCGCCCGGACGGGACGGCGGGGCGAGCGGCGCCAAATGGACGAAACGTAAAGCGTCAGCGCTGGACGAAGTGTCAACACGAGCGCGGGACAGGGCGCTGCCGGGCCTGGAAGCGGCCTGGAGGCGTGGCACGGCGGTTGATCTGGGGGAGAGCGCGACCGTTTGGTCGCGAATCCTCGGAGAACAACGCAGCGATGATCCTCAAGCAGTACTACCTCGGTTGTCTCGCTCACGCTTCGTACCTGGTCGCCGACGAGCGCACGAAAGTCGCGGCCGTGATCGACCCGCAGCGCGACGTCGAGCAGTACGTCGAGGAGGCGGCGAAGCTCGGGCTCGAGATCCGGCACGTCATCCTGACGCACTTTCACGCCGATTTCGTCGCGGGGCATCTCGAGCTGCGGCGGCGCACGGGCGCGCGCATCTACCTGGGCGCGCGAGCGAAGGCTGAATACGAATTCACGGCGCTGAAGGATGGTGATGCGCTCGAGTTTGGCGACGTGCGGCTCGTGGTGCTCGAGACGCCGGGGCACACGCCCGAGGGCATCTCGATCGTCGTGCACGACCTCGCAAAGGACGAGCGCGCGCCGCATGCCGTGCTCACCGGCGACACGCTCTTCATCGGCGACGTCGGGCGGCCGGATCTGCTCGCGTCGATCGGCGTCACGGCGAACGAGCTCGGCTCGATGCTGTACGACTCGCTGCACGAGAAGCTGCTCAAGCTGCCCGACGAGACGCTGGTGTATCCGGCGCACGGCGCGGGCTCGATGTGCGGCAAGCGCCTGTCGAGCGAGAGCGTGTCCACGCTGGGCGAGCAACGCCGCTACAACTACGCGCTGCGCCCGATGAAGCGCGAGGAGTTCATCGCGCTCGTCACGGCCGACCAGCCCGACGCGCCGGCCTACTTCGTCTACAACGCGACGCTCAACCGCAAGGAACGCGGCGTGCTCGACCAGCAGCTCGAGCAAGCGCTGCGGCCGCTTTCGCTCGACAGCGTGATGCTGCTCGCCAACCAAGGGGCGCAGCTCGTCGATGTGCGCCCCGCGGCGGACTTCGCGGGCGGTCACCTCGCCGGCAGCGTCAACATCAGCCTCGAGGGGAGCTTCGCGACCTGGAGCGGTTCGCTGCTCGATCCGGCGAAGCCCGTGGTCGTGATCGCCGAGCCCGGTCGCGAGGGCGAAGCGGCGCTGCGGCTGGGGCGCATCGGCTTCGAGCGTGTCGCGGGTTTCCTCGAGAACGGTCTGGCTTCGCTCGAGAGTCGACCCGAGCTCGTCGCTCGCACGCGCCGCACCACGGTGCAGGCGCTCGCGGAGCGTCTCGAGCAGCCGCAGCCTCCGCTGGTTCTCGACGTGCGCACGCCGGCCGAGTGGAACGCGGGCCACATCGAAGGTGCGGTGCACATTCCGCTCCAGCGCCTGCGCCAGCGCGTGTCCGAGCTCGACCGCACGCGCGAGCTCGCGATCGTGTGCCGCACCGGTTACCGCTCTTCGGCCGCCGCGAGCCTGCTCGCCAACGCCGGCTTCACTTCGCTGGTCGACGTCGTCGGCGGCATGGAAGCGTGGAATCGCCGCAACGGGACCACGCCCGCCGTCGGCGCGTAGTGCTCCTCTCCCCTACCCAACTCGAGGAACTCCTCTCATGACCTTGGACTGGCCCTTCTGGATCGCTGGAGCGTGCATCGGCGGCTTCGTGCCGCTGTTCGCGCTGGTTTCCGGCAAAGTGCTCGGCATCTCGTCGGGCTACTCGGAGCTGTGCGCGCTCGCCAAGCCCGCGGGCCCCGAGCGCTGGAAGCTGTGGTTCGCGTTGGGACTGCCGCTCGGTGGCCTCGCCGCGTCGGCGCTGGCAGGGACCCACGAGCTGGCGACGAAAGCGGAGCCAGTCAGCAGCGCACTCGGGCTCGGTGACGTCGCGACGTTGGTCGTGCTGCTCGTTGGCGGCGCGCTGATCGGTCATGGCGCTCGCACGGCGGGTGGCTGCACGAGCGGGCACTCGATCGTCGGGATCGCGCTCGGCGCGAAGTCGAGCCTCGTCGCGACGCTCGGCTTCATGGCCGGTGGGTTCGCGGCGACCTGGGCTTGGGTCGCGCTCGCGGGAGGTGCAGCGTGAAGGCGCTCCTCTTCGTCGCCAGCGGCGCGCTGTTCGGCTTCCTGCTGTCGGCCGCGCGCGCGACGGACTACGCCGCGATCCACGGCATGTTCAAGCTCACCGATCTGCACCTGTTTGGAGTGATCGGCGTGGCGATCGCGACGGCGGCGCTCGGGCTGTTCGTCCTCAAGCGTGCGGGAGCCCGCTCGCTCGCCGGCGCGCCGATCTCGCTCGCGCACAAGCCCTACCACAAGGCCGTTTTCCTCGGCGGAATCGTGTTCGGCGTGGGCTGGGCCCTGTCGGGCACCTGCCCGGGCACGGCGCTCGCGCAACTCGGTGAAGGCAAGGCCTACGCGCTCGCCACGGTGCTCGGCATCGTCGGCGGCACGTGGCTGCGCCAGCGACAAGGCCAAGCGGCGAAGGTCGCGTAGGAGCGACCGGACCATGCTCGTCTGGCTGGGTGCCCTCGCGATCGGACTGAGCCTCGGGCTGCTCGGCTCGGGCGGCTCGATCTTCACGGTTCCAGCGCTCCTGTACCTCGCCCACCAGGACGAGAAGGTCGCGATCGCGAGCTCGCTCGGCATCGTCGCGGGCATCAGCCTGTTCGCGTCGCTTCCGTACGCGCGACGTGGCGAAGTCGACTGGCGCAGCGTGATCCGCTTCGGGTTGCCCGGCATCGTCGGAACGTTCGGTGGAGCGTGGCTCGCGAAGTACGTGAGCGCCCACACCCAACTTGCGCTGCTCGGGCTCGTCATGCTGGTCGCTTCGGTCTTGATGCTGCGAAAGCCTGTCGAAACGGCGCGCACGCGGCCCCATCCGACGTGGATGATCGCGCTCGAAGGGCTGGCCGTCGGTGTGCTGACGGGGCTCGTCGGCGTCGGAGGCGGCTTCCTGATCGTCCCGGCGCTGGTGCTGCTCGGTGGTCTGCCGATGCGCCGCGCCATCGGCACCAGCCTCGTGATCATCACGCTCAAGTCGCTCGTCGGTTTCGCGAAGTACGTCGAAGTGCTTGGCGATCTCGACCTCGCGGTCGACTGGAATGTGCTCGCGCTGTTCACGGCTGTCGGCATCGCCGGCAGCCTGCTGGGCAGTCGGGTTTCGAGCCTCGTCCCGCAGCGCGCGCTGCAGCGTGTGTTCGCGGCCGTGCTCGTGCTCGCGGGCGCCGGAATCCTGCTCACCCGCTGGAACTAGAACCTCGGAGGAAACGTGGAACGCCAACTGATCCCGCTCGCTCTCGTGCTGCCGCTCGCGGCGTGCGTCACCTCCGCGCCGGAGCGACCGCTCCCGCGCGCCGCATTGCGAGCCGTGCCGAGCCCCCGAGCGACACCGAAGGTCGAGCCGGCGCGCGACGGAACCGTGCGCACGCTTCCGCAAGCGATCGAGCTGTGCCTCGCGCGCAACCCGAACCTGTACGAGGCCGAGGCGCGTGTTCACGCGGCGGAAGCGGCGCTCGCGCAGGCGCGCGCGGCGCTGTACCCGATGGTCGGCGCGCAGCTGTCGGTCCTGTGGGCCGACGCGCCGTCGACGTACCTGTTCAAGACGATCGACGCAGGGCGGCTGGCGCCCAACACGGACTTCAACGATCCGGGATCGCTGCGCAACACCGAAGCGTCGCTCGGAGCGAGCTGGAACCTGTGGCGCGGCGGCATGGATTCCGCGGGAATTCGTGCGGCCGAGCTCGGCATCGACGCCGGTGCCGCGGCGCAGGATGCGGTGCGGAACGCGCTGGTCGCGGCGGTGTCGAGCGCGTGGCTCGAGTTGCGGGCGACGCGCGAACTCGCGACATCCGACGACGCACGCGTGCGCACGCTGGAGGAGCAGCTCTCCGACGCGCGCAAGCGGCTGGAGAACGGTTCCGCGCTGCGGATCGACGTGCTCTCGCTCGAAGTGCGGCTCGCGCAGGCACAGGAACGCCGGACGCGCACGGAGCTCGGCCGCAAGCTCGCGCT
>JABWBL010000157.1 GCA_013360535.1 Planctomycetaceae bacterium | reverse complement strand
GCGCGCCGCCCTTGCGCTCGCGCTGCAACGCGAGTTCCCTCGCGAGCGCTTCCTGCGCGGCCTCGGAGAGCCACTCGACGCTCTCGAGGAACAGCGCGCCTTCGCCCGCGCGCGCGAGGGCCCCGGAAGGATCTTCCCGCTCGTGCGCGCAACGCACGTGCACGAACGGCCGCGAGGCGCGTGTCGAGAGCGCGTGCACCTCGCGCGCGAGCTCGAACGCCGGCGCTCCGGGACGCGCCAGCACGAGCACGCCGGAAGTCGACGACGCCGCCGCGCGCGCCGCGAGCGCGCGCAGTTCCTTCCCACGCGAGGCGGAAACGGCGTCCACGAGAGGCTCCCTATTAACAAGGTCAGGTGCGCGCGTCGCGCGGCAAGTCGCGCGGAAAACCCTCGGAAAGGCTTCAGCGATCCGGGGTCCCTCCGAGAACCGGACGTGCACTCGCGCGGAAGGCCGCGGAGAGCACGGATCAAAACAGCGACCCCACCCAGACCCCGATACCAGGAGCCTTTCATGGGCCTCAGAGTCAACACCAACCTCGCCTCGATGAACGCACAACGGAACCTCAGTTCCGTGAGCGTCCGCCTGCAGGGCAACTTCAAGCGCCTGTCGAGCGGCCTGCGCATCTCGACGGCGGCCGACGACGCGGCCGGCCTCGGCATCAGCGAGCGCATGCGCTCGCAGATCCGCAGCTACGGCGCGGCGCAGCGCAACGCGCAGGACGGCATCTCGCTCGTGCAGACCGCGGAAGGCGCGCTCAACGAGGTCAACAGCATCCTCAACCGCATGCGCGAGCTCTCGATCCAGGCGTCCAACGGGACGCTCTCGAGCGCCGACCGCGCGACGCTCGACACCGAGTACCAGGAGCTGATCAACGAGATCGGCCGCATCTCGAGCACGTCGACCTTCAACGGCGTGCAGCTCGTCGATGGCACGACCACCGCGCTCGACATCCAGGCCGGCATCAACTCGGCGGAAGTCATCACGGTCTCGCTGCAGGACTCCAGCGCCACCGCGCTCGGCCTGACGGGCCTCGACGTCACGACGGTCGCGAACGCCGCCGCCACGCTCGCGGTGCTCGACCAGGCCGTCAGCATCGTGACCACCGCTCGCGGCGCGCTGGGTTCGGCCCAGAACCGCCTGCAATCCGCGATCAGCTCGATCGCCAACGCGTCGGAGAACCTCGCCGCCGCCGAGTCGCGCATCCGCGACGTCGACGTCGCGACCGAGACCGCCGACCTGACCCGCAACTCGATCATGCAGCAGGCTGCCGTGTCCATGCTCGCGCAGGCCAACGTGCAGCCGCAGCTCGCGCTCAGCTTGCTCCAGGGCAACTAGCGCAACCGAATCCGGCCTCGGTGGCCGGTCGCTGAAAGGGGAGGACCCCCGCGGGTCCTCCCCGTCCCCCTCAAGCCTCTCCGACCGCTCTTTCCCACCCCCCGCACAACTCGCCCTGCCGCCGCGCGCACGCCTCCTAGGGATGGGAGGCGCCCCACGAGCGCGGCACGCATGGCGACCTCCGCCCGAGCGGAGCGACTCCCACCACCAACGACCTTCGCGCCACGTGCCCGGCCGCGATCGTCGGGGAGCCTCGCTTCGCGCGTCCCGAGCCTCCCGGCCCGCGTTCTGCCCCAGCAGCGCGCCGAGGATCGCGGACGCGCCGCGCTCGCGCGGAATTTCAGCCCGGTGCTCCCTCGCGGAGCGCCGGGCCTCGCATCCCCCGCGGTGTGTCCTGCCGCAGGGGTGTTCCCCACCTCAGCTACACAAGGAAATTTGCAATGGGACTTCGTGTCAATACCAACATCGCTGCCCTCACGGCCCAGCGAAACCTCTCCAGCGTCAGTTCGCGACTGTCCGGCAACTTCGGCCGGCTCTCCAGCGGCTTGCGGATCTCCACCGCGGCCGACGACGCTGCCGGCCTCGGCATCTCCGAGCGGATGCGCGCTCAAGTGCGCTCGCTCAACGTCGCCAGCCGCAACGCGCAGGATGGCGTGTCGCTCGCGCAGACCGCCGAAGGTGCGCTCCAGGAAGTGAACAACAACCTGACGCGCATGCGCGAGCTGGCGATCCAGGCGTCCAACGGCACGCTCACCACGGCGGACCGCACGACGCTCAACACCGAGTTCCAGGCGCTGATCACGGAGATCGGGCGCGTCTCGGGCCAGACGACCTTCAACGGCGTCACGCTGCTCGATGGCTCGACCACGGGTCTCGACATCCAGGTCGGCACCAACGCGGGCGAGACGATCACGATCTCGCTCTCCGACATGACCTCGACGGGCCTGTCGATCGACACGCTCGACGTGACGAGCGCCGCGAACGCCTCGTCGGCCCTGACCGCGATCGACTCCGCCATCGGCAGCGTCACCTCGACGCGTGGCGCACTGGGTGCAGCCCAGAACCGCCTCGGCAGCTCGATCGCGTCGATCCTGAACACGCGCGAGAACCTCTCGGCCGCCGAGAGCCGCATCCGCGACGTCGACGTCGCGATCGAGACCGCGGACATGACGCGCAACTCGATCCTGCAGCAGGCCGCCGTGTCGGTCCTCGCCCAAGCGAACACCCAGCCGCAGCTCGCGCTCTCGCTGCTGCAAGGCTGATCGGGACCCAACCCGGCCCGAGGCTGGCCCGAGTGCCGGCCACCCGTAGCCAGCAGGCGACGGGGTGATCGAGGCCGGACAAGGGCGCACCGCGCCGCGGTCCCTTCGCGCAGCTCGAAAGCTGCCAGGACCCGTCGCAACGAACATCCGGAACTCCGGCCTTCGCCGGTTCCGCACGCGGGCGATCCCCATCGCACGAGTGCCGGAACGATGCAGCGGCGAGGGATACGAGGAGCCGTGAGGACCCGGACGGACTGACCCTGCGTCGATCCCCTCTTCTTCTTCTAGGAACCCCAACCCACCATGGGACTTCGAGTCAATACCAACGTTGCTGCGCTGACCTCTCAGCGCAACCTGGGCGCGGTGACCGGCCGCCTCCAGGGCAACTTCTCCCGCCTGTCTTCGGGCCTTCGCATCGCGACGGCCGCCGACGACGCGGCGGGCCTCGGCATCTCCGAACGCATGCGCGCCCAGGTGCGCTCCTTCACGGTCGCCAGCCGCAACGCGCAGGACGGCGTTTCGCTGGTGCAGACCGCGGAAGGTGCGCTCCAGGAAGTCAGCAACAACCTGAACCGCATGCGTGAACTGGCGGTGCAGGCGTCCAACGGGACGCTGACCTCGGCCGACCGCTCGACGCTGGACACCGAGTTCCAGGCGCTCGTCACGGAAATCGACCGCGTCGCGACGCAGACGACCTTCAACGGCGTCAACCTGCTCGACGGCTCGACCACGAGCCTCAGCGTGCAGGTCGGCGTGAACACCGGCGAGACGATCGGCCTGTCGTTGGCCGACTCGTCCTCGACGGGCCTGTCGCTCGGTTCGATCAACGTCACGAGCGACACCAACGCGTCGTCGGCGCTGTCGACGATCGACACCGCGATCGCCTCGGTGGCTTCCACGCGCGGTACCCTGGGCGCTGCCCAGAACCGCCTGTCGAGCGCCATCTCGTCGATCCTCAACACGCGCGAGAACCTCTCGGCCGCCGAGAGCCGCATCCGCGACGTCGACGTCGCGATCGAGACCGCGGACCTCACGCGCAACTCGATCCTGCAGCAGGCCGCGGTCAGCGTGCTGGCCCAGGCCAACACGCAGCCGCAGCTCGCGCTCTCGCTCCTCGGCTAGTCCGTGAAGTGAGCCCCCAAGCCGGCCGCTGAAACGCCCGTCGTTTCCCCCCCGAACAGCGGTCGGCCCGCCTGAAGCCCTGGCTTTTCGTAGCTGAGGGGGTCAGGGCCAAAGGCCAGAGGACCCCGCTCCGTACCCCAACGGAGCGGGGTCCCGTCGATTTCTTCCGGCCCGGTCGTGACCGCGCCAAGCACGCTTTCCGCGAAATGGGAATTCCTAAGGAGCGCCGCAACGGCGTTCCGAAGGTGGCGCTGTCGCAAGGGTCTCGCGCGGCGCGACGAGCGCCACGAAGGACCGGAGCGATGCCCGCGACGGTTCCGCGTTCCGCCCCAAGGGTGGGGAGGGGCGGAACTGGGGCGAGGCGAAAGCTCCCGAAACCACGAACGCAGGCCGTCCTGCACGAACCCGAGCGTGCCAGCTCGAGACGTGCATCCACACGGGGCCGCAGGCGCGAGTGCCCTCTCGGGAGAAGTTTCGGACCCACGGAAACCACCCCAAGGACACAGGACACATGGGACTTCGCGTCAACACCAACGTGGCTGCACTCACCAGTCAGCGCAACCTCGGCGCCGTCACCGGCCGCCTGCAGGGCAACTTCTCCCGACTCTCGAGCGGCCTGCGCATCGCGACCGCCGCTGACGACGCCGCCGGCCTCGGCATCTCCGAGCGCATGCGCGGCCAGATCCGCTCCTTCACGGTCGCCAGCCGCAACGCGCAGGACGGCGTGTCGCTCGCGCAGACCGCGGAAGGTGCGCTGCAGGAAGTGAGCAACAACCTCAACCGCATGCGCGAGCTCGCGGTGCAGGCCTCGAACGGCACGCTGACCACCGCCGACCGCGCGACGCTCGACACCGAGTTCCAGGCGCTGGTGACCGAGATCGACCGCGTCGCGAGCCAGACGACCTTCAACGGCGTCAGCCTGCTCGATGGCAGCACCACCTCGCTCAGCGTGCAGGTCGGCACGGAGTCCGGCGACACGATCGCGCTCTCGCTCTCCGACATGACCTCGACGGGCCTCTCGCTGGGCTCGCTGGGCGTCACGAGCGCCTCCAACGCCTCCTCGGCGATCACGTCGATCGACACCGCGATCGACAGCGTCACCACCGCGCGCGGCACGCTGGGCGCGCAGATGAACCGGATGACGAGCGCGATCTCGTCGATCCTCAACACGCGCGACAACCTGTCCGCCGCCGAGAGCCGCATCCGCGACGTCGACGTGGCGACCGAGACCAGCGACCTGACGCGCAACTCGATCATGCAGCAGGCCGCGATCAGCGTGCTTGCGCAGGCCAACGTGCAGCCGCAGCTCGCGCTGTCGCTGCTGTAAGGCCAGAGCATCGTCCCTGTGGACGAAGAGGGCGGCGCGGTTCCTCGGGCACGGGGGGCCGCGCCGGTTCCATTCGCGCAGGGAAGGATTTTCCGGGTGCTCCGGCGGCTGGGCCGGGAGGAGCGAGCGCCAGCGGCTAAGCCCGTGGGGGGCTCGCGTCGATAACCCCCGGGCGACTTCGTCCCCGGAGCGGCAACATGGCCTCGAACATCAGCATTGGCGGCCTCGCGAGCGGCCTCGACTCGAACGCGATCATCGACGCGCTCGTCTCCGTCGAGCGCATCCCCATCCAGCAGCTGCAGGCGCAGAAGAAGGCGAACCAGGACAAGATCAACCTGTTCAACACCTTCCGCGGCAAGGTCGACGCGCTGCGCAACAAGGCCAACACGCTCGGCACGCTCTCGGGCCTGATGTCGTTCAAGGTCTCGGCGAGCGTCGAGGGCCTCGCGACGGTGACGGCGAGCGGCTCGGCCACGCCGGGCACGCACACGCTCCTCGTCGAGCAGGTCTCCGCCACGGACCGCTGGGCCTTCGACGGCGTCACCGATCCCGCGGCGGACCTCGCCACGGCGGATAGCCAGTCGATCTCGTTCACCTACGACGGGCAGAGCTACTCGGTCGCCGTCCGGCAGGGCGCCTCGTCGCTCAACGAGCTCGCCGCGGGAATCAACGCCGAAGCCGACGGGAAGGTCGCGGCCTCGGTCGTCAACTCCGGCACGAGCTCCAGCCCCAACTGGCAGCTCGTGCTCACGGCCGAGGACACCGGGCAGGCCTTCCGCATCCAGAACCTCACGACGACGGTCGCGGGGCTCTCGATCAACGGGACCGGACCGAACGGCGCCGGCGTCGCGCAGAGCCCCAACAACATCAGCGTCGGCCGCAACGCCGTCGCCATCGTCGACGGCTTGCGCGTCGAGCGCACCGACAACGACTTCGACGACGTCATCGCCGGCGTCTCGATCTCGCTGCTCGACTCCGACGTCAACACGACGATGCAGTTCACCGTCGAGTCCGACAAGTCGGCGATCAAGGGGCGCATCAAGGAGTTCATCGACGCCTACAACGACGTGATCAAGTTCGTGCGCGACCAGAACAAGTACGACGAGGAGAAGGGCGCCGGCGGGCCGCTGTTCGGCGAGAACGCGCTGCGCTCGATCCAGCGCTCGCTGTCCGGCGTGCTGTTCGGCCAGTCGGCGGCGCAGATCAGCGCCGACACGGCGGGCTACGGCACGCTGCGCCTGGTCGGCGTCGAGTCCCAGGCGGACGGCTCGCTCAAGATCAACGACAAGGTGATGGACGCGAAGATGGACGCGGACCTCGCCCGGTTCGCGGACCTGTTCGCCGACACCGACGGGTTCGACAACCAGGGCGCGCTCGTCGGCGATCCCGACTACTACACCGACGCCTCGGCCGACACGGGTCTCGGCGACGACCTCGCCCGCGAGATCGACAAGATCGTGAAGAGCTACGGCAACCAGGGAGGCCAGTTCTTCAAGGGCATCTTCGACTCGCGCCTGGAGACGCTCAACTCGAACAACAAGCAGATCGACGATCGCATCAGCGAGCGCGAGGACCGCGTCGAGAGGATGCAAGCCCAGCTCAAGGCGCGCTACGCGGCGCTCGAGTCGATGATGGCCAAGCTGCAGAGCCAGTCGTCCTACCTGAACAGCAAGTGAGCCCCCGCTCGCCTACCCAAGGAAGCCTGATTTCCCGATGAACTCCCGCTCCGCCGCCGGCGCCTACCGCGAGGCCGCGTTCGAGAACGCGCCGCCGATCAAGATCGTCCGCATGCTCTACGCGGGCGCGATCCGCTTCCTCGACCAGGCCGCTTCCGAGGCGCCCGCCGGTCCCGGCTCGCGCTTCGCGTACCTGCTGACGCGCGCCGACTCGATCGTCGCCGAGCTGCGCATGTCGCTGCGCAAGGACGAGGCGCCGGGCGTCGGCGAGAACCTCGAGCAGCTGTACCTGTTCGTCGAGGAGCGCATCCGCTGCGCGCAACGCACGCTCGATCGCGTTCCGATCGCGGATGCACGCAAGGTGCTCGCCAACCTGAACGAGGCCTGGGCACAGGTCGAGACGCGCTCGCGCGCGGAGTGAACGGAAGGACCGGAGCATGACCGCACTCTCCAGCGCCGTCGCGCAGTGCCGCGCGGAACTCGAGGCGGCGCTCGAGCTGCTCGTCGAGCGGGTCGCGGACTCCCAGAGCAGCCCGCAAGCGCTCGAGTGCGCCGCGGCACGTTGCTCCGAAGCGTTCGAGGACTGGGTCCGCAACGAACGCGGTGACGAGGCCGAACGCGCGGAGCTCGCGCGCCGTCTCGGGCTCGTGCTGCGGATCGCGCAGTCCTGTAGGCGCGATTCTCCGCCAGATGGTTTTCCAGCGTGCCCGACTCCGGCTGCACCCGGCCCTCGACCAATGCAATGTAACCGCGTGTAG
>JABWBL010000156.1 GCA_013360535.1 Planctomycetaceae bacterium | reverse complement strand
CCGGCTCTCGGGCGGCGGAACGAGCCCGGGCTTCCGGGTGGTCGACGCGCGCGGTGACGCCACGTGGAGCGCTCTTCCCGACGAGATCGCGCTGCAAGCGCTGCAGGTCGGTCCGCAGGCGCGGCGCAAGGGCGAACACGCCGTGCTCATCGACCCGCAGGGCAGCGTGCAGCCGCACTCGCTCGTGCTCTTGCAGCACGAGGGCGCCTGGGACCAGCGCACGACGCTGCACTTCGACGCCACCGGCGCCGTCACGCGCGAGAGCTGGCGCCGCCGCCGCGGTGCTCCCGCGGAAACGAACGAGCCCGCCGAGGAGTGACTCCCGGGCGGGCTCGCGTCGACGCGCGCAGGCGGACTACGGCACCGAGATCAGCTCGATGTAGAACACGAGCGTCGAGTTGGGCGGGATGTCCGCGCCCGCACCGGCGGCGCCGTAGCCGAGCTCGGCGGGAATCACGAACTTGGCGATGCCGCCTTCCTTCATGTGCTGCAGGCCTTCGGTCCAGCCCTTGATGACGCCGTTCAGGCCGAAGGACGCCGGCGTGCCGCGCGTGTAGCTCGAGTCGAAGCGGTTGCCGTTGTCGAGCCAGCCGATGTAGTGCACGGTCACGCGGTCGTTCGCGGTCGGCGCCTTGCCCGTGCCTTCCTTGATGACCTCGTAGGCGAGGCCGCTCGGCAGCTTGACGAGCTTGTCCGCGGCCGGCATCGAGAACGCGGGCAACTGCGAGACCTCGTACACGCTGATCTGCCAGGTGACGAGCTGCTCGGGCTTGAGGTCCGGCGGCAGCTTGTTCGGCCAGCACACCGAGGCGGGGATCTCCAGGCGCACCGAGCCGCCGTTGGGGCAGAGCTTCAGGCCTTCGTTGAGCGCGGGCGACGGCGCATCGCCGACCACCATGCTCAGGCCCTTCGACGGCGACTTGCGCGCGCGCATCGCCTCGTCCTCGCCGAACGTCAGCAGGTCGCCCGACGGGCGCCACAGCGCGAACGTGAAGCGCGCGAAGTCTCCGTCCTTCGGCGCGGGCGCGCTGCCCGACAGCACCTGATAGCCGATGCCCGACGGCGTCGTCTTCTTCAGGCCCGCGTCGACCGCCGCGAAGCTCCACGGCACGTCGAGCATCTCGACCTCGAAGATCAGCGTCGCACCGGCCGGGATCTTGCCCGTGGCGCGGGCGCCGTAGCCGAGCTCGGACGGGATCGTCAGCTTGAGCTTCTCGCCCTTCGTCATCCGCGCGACGGCCTCGTCCCAGCCCTTGATGACCTTGCCGCGGCCGAGCTCGAAGTAGAACGGCTCGCCGCGCGTGACCGACGAGTCGAACACCGTGCCGTCGGTGAGCCAGCCGGTGTAGTGCATCTTCACGACGTCACCGGTCTTGGGCTTGGTCTTGCCGTCCCCGGCGCGCAGCACCGAGTACTTGAGGCCGGATTCGAGCGTGACGATCTCGGTGTCGGCCGGGAGCTTCGGCGCGTCCTGCGCGGCGACCGGGAAAACGAGCGCGGCGAGCGCGCACAGGGCGGGTGCGAAGAGCTTCATGGAAATCCTCCGTGGTGTTCGCAGAGACTAGCAGCTTGGGGTGCGGGGCGCTCGTTCACGCGCGCGGTCGGTCGGCCGCGTCGATGTACGCGGCGCACACCTGGTCGCCCATGACGTTGATGACGGTGCGGCCCATGTCGAGCACGCGGTCGACGCCGAGCACGATCGCGATGCCGTCCGGCGGCACGCCCGCCTGCGCCATCACGCCCATCAAGAGCGGCAGGGATCCGCCCGGAACGCCTGCGGCGCCGATCGCCGTCAGCACGCACATGCCGACGACCATCGCCTGCGTCTGCAGGGCGAGCTCGACGCCGAACACCTGCGCGACGAACAGCACGACCGCACCTTCGAACAGCGCCGTGCCGTTCATGTTCATCGTGGCGCCGAGCGGCAGCACGAAACCCGCGATCTGCGGCCGGATGCCGAGCGATTCCTGCGCGACGCGGATCGAAGTCGGCAGCGTGGCACTGCTCGACGAGGTCGACAGCGCCGTCACCATCACCGGCATCGCGCTCTTGAGGAACTGCCACGGGTTGCGGCGCGCCATCACGGTCAAGAGCACCGGATACAGCACGACGAGCTGGATCACGTAGCAGGCGAGGATGATCGCGACGTAGGCGCCGAGCTTCTGCAGCAGGCCGAAGCCGAAACGCGCGGTGACGCCGAAGATCAGGCAGCCCACCGCGAGCGGCGCGAGCTTCATCGCGAAGCCCACGATCGTCACCATCGCGTCCGAGAGCGCCTCGAGCACCGTGTTCATCGACTCGCGCCTGCGCGTGTCGATCAGCGTGAGCGCCGCGCCGAACACCAGCGCGAACACGATCACGGGGATCATCTGCATCTCCACCGCGGCCTTCAGCAGGTTGCGCGGCAGGAACATGTCGAGGATCTGGTTGACGCGGCCGAGCAGGTCCGTCGGCGCGTTCGCCGAGGCCTTCGACGCGAGCGACTGCACGTCGCCGGCGTACTTCGCCTGCATCTCGGCCAGCGTCTGCGGATCGAAGCCCGCGCCGGGCTGCAGCAGGTGCAGCGCCGTGATGCCGAGCACGGCCGAGAGCACGCTCGTCAGCACGAAAAAGAACAGCGTGCGCGCGCCGAGGCTCCCGAGCTTCTTCAGGTCGCCGAGGCTCGACACGCCGACCGCGATCGACGCGAACACCAGCGGCAGGACGACGACGAACAGCAGGCGCAGGAAGATCTGCCCGATCGGATGCGCGACGGTGTCGATCAGCGTGTCGAGCGTCGCGCGCGCCTGCGGCGAGTCGCCGACCAGCGTGTTGGCCGCGACGCCCGCGACCGCGCCGATCCCCAGACCCGCGAGAATCCGGTTGTGGCCGCTGCCGCCGCTCACTGGGCTCCCTCGGGCTTGCGCGGCTTGAAGGCCACGCTCAGCAGCACCGCCGCCACGAGGATCCCCAGCACGCCGCCCAGCGCCCAGGGGATCGGGATCTTGTACCAGTGCGCGATCAGCATCTTGACGCCGACGAACACGAGGATGAGCGCGAGGCCGTGCTTGAGGAAGTGGAACAGCCCGATCAGGCCCGCGACCGCGAAGTACAGCGCGCGCAGGCCGCAGATCGCCATCACGTTCGAGCTGTAGAGCACGAAGCGGTCGTGCGTGATGCCGAGCGCCGCCGGGACCGAGTCGACCGCGAACAGCACGTCCGTCGCCTCGACCACGAGCAGGCACAGGAACATCGGCGTCGCGAAGCTGCGCCCGTCGCGCACCACGAAGAACTTCGAGCCGTCGAAGTCGCTCGTCACGCGCAGGAAGCGCCGCGAGAGCCGCAGCACGAGGTTCTTCTCGGGCTCGACCTCCTTGTCTTCCGCGAGCGCGAGCTTGATGCCCGTGATCAGCAGGAACGCGCCGAGCACGTAGGTCGTCCAGTGGAAGCGCTCGACCAGCTCGACGCCGAGGAAGATGAACACCGCGCGCATCACCAGCGCGCCGACGATGCCCCACGTGAGCACGCGGTGCTGGTTTTCCGGCGCGATGCGGAAGAAGCGGAACAGCACGACGAACACGAACAGGTTGTCGACGCTGAGCGCCTTCTCGGTCAGGTAGCAGGTCGCGTAGGCCGCGGCGGAGTCCGCTCCCTTCTCGTACCACACGAACAGGCCCAGGCCCGCCGCCAGCACGATCCACACGACCGTCCACGCCAGCGACTCCTTGAAGCCGATCGCGTGCGCCGTGCGATGGAAGACGCCGAGGTCGAGCGCCATCGAGATCAGCACGATGGCCCCGAACACGGCCCACAGGATTCCGTCACCCACAGAGCACCATCTTGATATGCGCCGGCAGCTGCTTCGCGAGTCCGTTGACGATGTGGCCGCGGATCAGGTGGTAGACCGCGCTGCGTTGGCTCGCGCCGACCATGACGGCATCGACTCCGAGCGCCTCCGCCGCGCGCACCATGCCTTCGACCGCGTTGTGCGACACCGTCCAGATCGGGAAGACCTGGATGCCCTGGCGCTCGGCCTTGCGCACCGCGTCGAGCAGCGGCGCCTCGGCGGCCTTCTTGACCGCGTCCGTCGAGTCCGCGGCGCGCACGAACAGCCCGGCGCGCTCGTCGATGAACACGACGTACAGGTTGCGGCCGCCGAGCCCCTTCTCGCGCAGGATCGCCTCCTGCAGCAGCGAGTCGTTGCTCGAGCGCATGCCGACCAGCGTGTGCGACGGGTACAGCGCGACGATCTCCTCGGCCTGCGCAAGGCTCAGGATCTCCGTCTCGCCCTTCTCGAGCACGTCCTCGGACTTCTCGATCGCCGCCGTCGCCATGCGCCGGAACATCGGCAAGGCGTACAGCCAGTCGGTGAACCACTTCTGCTGCGTGCCGATCGCGAGCAGGAGCCCGATCAGCACGAGCAGGCCGCCGAAGATCGTCGCCTCCTGCTTGACCATCAGCGACGTGAACCACGCGACGACGATCATCAGCGTGGCGAACACGCCGAGCCCGAACTTGAGGCCGCGGTCGCGCTCGCGCCAGCGCACGAGGTCGAGCCCGAGCGACGTCAGCAGGAACGCGCCGAGCAGCCCGAACGCGTACAGGTCGCCGAGCATGACGAGGTCGCGACCGATGGCGAGCACGAGCAGGATCGGGACGATCGTCGCGACGAGGATCGCGAAGTGCGGCGTGCCGAAGCGCTGGTTGCGCCAGGTGACGAGCTCGGGCAGGAAGTGCGCGTCGGCGAGCGCGAGGAACACGTGGTAGGCGCCGATGATCGCGGTGTTCGCGGCGAAGAGCAGCAGCGACGAGGCCGACGCGACGACCGCGACCTGCAGCGGCAGGCCGCCCCACAGGTTCGCGAGCTCGCTGATGAAGCGCTCCTGCTTGAGCGAGTCCGACTTCACCGCGAGGTCGAGCAGCTCGACCGAGAACAGGGTCAGGAGCGGCGAGGTCAGCAGGATCGAGCCGACGACGAACCACATGCCCTTGCGCGCCGTCGCGCGGATGGGGAGCTTCATCGCCGGGCTGAGCTGGCTGATGCTCTCGAGTCCGGAGAACGCGAGCCACGCGCCCGAGTAGCCGATCAGCAGGTTGCGCGTCGAGAGCGCCTCGCCCTCGAACAGCTGCCCCAGCATCCGGCTCCACTCGCCCGGCCCGATGCGCAGCATCACGACCAGCATCACGCCGATGTTGATCGTGAAGGCCGTCGCCGCCATCACCAGCGCGAGCAACGCGCTCTCGCGGATGCCGATGATGTTCACCGTCGCGAGCAGCACCAGCGCGAGCACCGTGAAGCCGAGCACGTGCTCCTCGAGGAACGGGAACAGGCCCGACAGGTACACGATGCCCGAGAGCGACGAGATCGCGCTCGTCACGAAGTAACTGACCGAGATCAGGAGCCCGCCGAGCAGGCCCATGCGCGGGCTGAAGACGTCGCTCGCGACCGTGACGACGCCGCCACCCTCGGGATGGCGCCAGCAGATCTCGACGTACTTCGACGCGAGCAGCACGAAGCCGACCAGCGCCGCGAGGATGAACAGCGGTGCCGCGTCGCCGACCTGCTGGTACAGGATGCCCGGCACGTAGTAGATCGACGTGCCGATGTCCGAGAACACGACCGCCCACACCAGCAGCGGGGACAGCTGGCGCAACGACGCGCTCGACGAGCGCGCCAGTTCCTGGGTCGAAGCGGGTCCGGATTGCATGGCGACCGGCGGCGCACGAGCGTGTCGCGCGCCGCCGGTCCTCGATTGTCAGCGGAAGAACGCCAGCGTCACGATCACGAACAGCGGCACGAGGATGCCGAGGCTGTAGGCCATGTAGCCGAAGAAGCCCGGCATCTTCACGCCGTTCTCCTCGGCGATCGCCTTGACCATGAAGTTGGGGCCGTTGCCGATGTACGTGTTGGCGCCCATGAACACGGCGCCGCAGGAGATCGCCATCATCAGCTTCTGCGCCGCGTCACCCTTGGCGAGCAGCTCGCCGAGGTAGGTCGAGCCCTCGACCGCTATGCCGGCCTGACCGGAGGCCGTCGCCGCGAACGTCAGGTACGTCGGGGCGTTGTCGAGGAAGCTCGAGAGCGCCCCCGTGCCCCAGAAGTACTGCCAGGGCTGCGTCATGCCGAAGCCCATGCCCGCGATCAGGCGGTCGCCCTTGCCCCAGGCGTTGAGGATCTCGAGCGCCGGCGCCATGCACACGAAGATGCCGGCGAACAGCACCGCGACCTCGATGATCGGCACCCAGCTGAACTTGTTGGCCGCGCGGTTCGACGCCTTGGTCGAGAACCACGCGAGCACCGCGAACAGCACCATCAGTCCTTCCTGGGCCCCGATCGGCCACGGCTTGCCGCCGTTGAACAGGCCCGAGCCCGAGCCGTAGATCGCGAACACCACGCCCGCCAGCCACAGGAAGTTGAGGCCGCCCTCGATGCCGAACGGCTCGTGCTTCTGCACTTCCTCGAGCTGCGAACCCGGCCGCTCGAGCTCCTCCTTGGCGAGCACGCGCTGGTCCCAGAAGTTGAAGACGAGCAGCAGCGCTCCGTTCACGAGCAGCCACTCCTTCCACAGGTTCATGGTCCAGCCGAACGGCACGCCCTTCAAGAAGCCCAGGAACAGCGGCGGGTCGCCGAGCGGCGTCAGAAGGCCACCGCAGTTCGACACGATGAAGATGAAGAAGACCACGATGTGCACCTTGCGCGCGCGCGGGGCGTTGGCGCGCAGCAGCGGGCGGATCAGGAGCACGGACGCTCCCGTGGTGCCGATGAAGCTCGCGATCACGGCGCCGATGCCGAGGATCGCGGTGTTGAGCAGCGGCGTGCCCGACAGCGAGCCGCGGATGTAGATGCCGCCCGTGATGATGAACAGCGAGCCGAGCAGGCAGATGAACGAAACGTACTCGTGGAGCTTCTCGAGCAGCACGTGCCCGCCGGCCGAGCCGTGGGACATCAGCATGTAGGCCGCGACCGGCACCGCGCAGATGGCCGCGATGATGCCCTTGTTGGAGTTGTGCTCCCACCAGTGGGCGGCGAACAGCGGCAGGACCGCGATCGCGAGCAGGATCGCCACGAACGGGATCAGCGTCCAAAGCGGCATGCCGGCACCCATGCCGACGCCACCGGCGGCGTGCTCCTCGGCGCGTGCGGTCGCGGACAGGAGCGCGAGCATCGCGGGCGCGAGCAGGGTCGCCGGGCGCAGGGGAGATGGAGGAACGTGCCGCAACAATCGACGGATCATCGGATCAGCCTCTCAGGATGGGACGGGGGCGCAGGGGGGCTTGTGCTGCCGTGGGGGAGGCGGCGCCGGTTGGGACCTGGCGCCAGCGAGCATGCGGAAGCCCTTCCGCCCGTGCAAGGAACGCGAAACCCGCGCTAATAGCCGCGCGGAGGCGTCGCCGGATAGGCGAGCAGCTCCGCCAGCCCTTCCGGCCACAGGTGCCGCACGAGCCGCGCCATGTTGCGCACGTCGTCGAGCGCGCGGTGGTGCGTGCCCGCGAGCTCGAGCCG
>JABWBL010000155.1 GCA_013360535.1 Planctomycetaceae bacterium | reverse complement strand
CGCCGCCCATCAGCAGCGCCTCGGCGAGGTGGTGCTTCGCCGCCGCCTTGACGACGTCGCGCGCGCTCGCGTCACCCGCGGCGACGCGGAAGCTCTTGGCGGCGTCGGCCCAGGCGCCACGTTCGGCGTACACGTGGCCGTCGTGGAACGACGGGGGAGCCTCGCCCCATTCGACGCTCTGGATCTGGAGCGCGTCGTAGCTGTTTTCCTTGGCGGCGACGGCGACCGTCACCTTGCCGAGCTCGTAGCGCTTGACCACGCCGCTCACCGCGCTGACCGAGCCGTCGCGCTTGTTCTTGACGTAGACACGGTCGGGACGGCCGCCCTCGCCGAACGCCAAGGACGAGGCTGCGCCGGAAGCGGAGGACGAGGCTGCGCCGGAAGCGGAGGAAGGGCTGGCCGCGCCGGAGGCGAAGGCGGGGGTCAGCGTGCCGAGGACGAGGAGCGCGAAGAGGGCGGTTCGACGCATGGCGGGGGCGGGCATTCTAGCGGGGTACGAGGGACTCACAACGGGCGCGCGGAAGCTCACTTCACCTTCGACGCGAGCCACAGGAACTTGGCCCGCGTGTCCTCGGGCATGCCGTCCGCCTTGAACTGCGCGGCGCCCCCGATCTGGGTCGTCATGTAGTTCATCAGCTCGCGGGCGGTGTCCATCTGCTTGCCGTCGAGCGCCGACCAGCGCAGCACGAAGTAGATCTGCTGCGCCTTGTAGCCGTACCACTCGGTCGTCCACTTCTCGGTGCCCTCGACGAGCTGGATGAGCGGCTTGATCGCGCCCTCGAAGTCTTCCTTCTTGGTCGCGCCCCCGGCGTTCTCGAGCACCTTCGTGCCTTGGACCTCGAGCCAGCCACCGACCGCCTGCACGTAGTCGAAGGCGGTCGACTTCGAGGCCTTGTTTTTCTCGTCCTTGACCAGCGGGTCGAGCACGGTCATCGCGTCCACGACCTTCTTCTGGCGCAGCAGCGCCTCACCGAGGTCGGGCAGCACGCGCTTGGTCATGTCCTCGGCCAGCTTGGGGTCGGCCGAGAACTGCTTGACGATGCGCTGCAGCACTTCTTCGGCGGTGGCCCACTCGGCGAGGTTCATCCAGTGGCGTGACTCCTGACGCATGTTCGGGAAGGCGGGCTTGGAGCTGGTGCGGTTGAGCACCTGCAGGTTCTCCGCCATCTCGCGCTCGATCGTGGCCTGCTTGGCAGGATCCTTCTCCGCGTCGAACTGCGCCTTGAGCATCTTGTAGGACTCGGTCGCGCCGAGGCCCGTCCACTTGCTGTCGGGGAAGCTCGTCAGCATCAGCCCGAGCAGCGACTTGACCTTGGCCTGCTGGTTGAGGCGGCCGTAGGCGATCAGCACGCGGTACATCGCGGCCGGAGCGAGCTGGTTCTGCTCGGGGAACTCGTCCTGGAAGGTGCCGAGCACGTCGACGACCTTCTGCCACGAGCCCGAGCCCGAGCCCGCGAGCTCGAACTCCGACAGGCCCCAGTAGAAGCGCGCCGTCGCCGTCGCTTCCTTGCGCTTGCCGATGCGGCGCGCGTCCGTCGTCGCCGACTCGGCGCTCTTCAGGTACTTCGTGAGGTAGTTCTCGAAGACCTTGATCGCGTCCGCGTAGCGCCCGAGCTTGAAGTCGCACAGGCCGACGTTGACCAGCGCCTTGTCGTAACTCACCGTGCCGGTCGAGACCGTCGCGTACTTGGCCTTCGCGCGTTCGAAGTCGTTCGCGGCGAAGAGCTTCTCCGCGTCGCGGAAGTCGATCTCGCCGCTGTCCGAGCCGACTTCCTTCATGCGGTCGTCCGCACGCTGGGCCAGCGCGTCGATCGTGGCGTCACCCTTGACGGCCTTCTTGAGGAGCTGCGCGCAGTCGTACAGGCCCTGCGCGCTGTTCTTGTCGAACACCGGGTCGCCGCGCCACGCATCGAGCGTGTACTCGTACACCGCCGCCGCCTCGAGCGTGCGGTCCATGCGCTGGTAGCTGCGCGCGATGTGCCACAGCACCTCGGGCATCTTCTCCTGCTGCGTCGCCTGGTCCTGCAAAGCGAGCGCCGAGACCGTGCGCTTGAAGCCGTCGATGGCGGCGCTCCAGTTGCTCGCCGCGAACTCGCCCTTGGCGGCGTCGATCAGGACCGACGGGTCGACCTTGACGCCCGGGCGCTGGATGATCGTGCCGATCACGCGCTGGGCGCGGATCTGCAGGTTGGTGCCCTTGTTTTCCTTCTCGGTCGAGACGGCCTGCGCGAGCGAGAGCGCGTGGTCGAGCGTCGTGCGCTGGCGCGTCTTCGGCAGGCCCGCGGCCGCGATCTCTTCCTGCGTCTCGTACCACTTCAGGTCGCCGGACGCCGGGTTGCCGCCGAGGAAACCACCGGCGTCGACGAGCGCCTGCGCGACGTCGAGCAGCGCCATGTAGCCCTGCGGCTGGATCAGGTCGAGGCCTTCGCGCTTCCACGTGTTGACGAAGTGCAGCGCGTTCTCGACGGCGCTCTTGGTGTCGCCGGCCGAGAGCCAGGACTTGATCAGGCCGGGCGTGCCGAGCTGGAGGAACAGGAAGCGCGACTGCTTCTCGTTCTGGTCCATTTCCGCCGAGGCGACCTTCCAGGCCTCGAGGTCCTTGGGCATCGAGAAGTCGACGGCGAACTCGTAGTAGCCAGCCGCTTCCTCGTAGAGCTTCTTCGCCGCGGCGAAGTCCTCTTCGCGCGCCGCGCGCGCCGAGTAGACGTCGCCGATGCCGATGAACGCGCGCAGGCTCCACGGAGTGCCTTCACCGGCCTTGTCCGAGAGCTTGATGAACATGTTTTCGGCGATGCCGAAGGTCGTCGGCAGCTCCTGCACGCCGGCGAGCTGCAGGTTGAGCTCGGCGCCGTTCAGGAGCAGCTGGAACATGCGCCGCCGCTGGGTCTCGCTGTAGTCCTCGCCCTTTTCGAGCTCTTCCTGCTCGCGGATCAGGTCGTTGACGCGGCCGACCGCGCCCTCGAGGAACTTGCGCGCCTCGTCGCGGCGCTTGGTGAGCTCCTCGCCCGCGAGGTCCTCGAGGCTGGCGCTCAGGATGCGCGCATAGGCGCCGTCGACTTCGACCGCGCTGGTCTGCGCACGCGCGAGCAGGTCCTCGTTGCCGAAGCTCTTGTACTTGTCGAGGAAGGCCTGATAGCCATCGACGGCCTGCTTGAGCAGCTTCTCGCGCTGGCTGGCGTTGGCCTTGGCCGCGTCGTAGAGCGTGTCGCAGCGCAGGAGCGCGACTTCCTCGGCCAGCGTGCCCGAGAGGCCCGCGGACTCGACCGAGCGGATGACCTCTTCCGAGAGGCCGACAAATCCCATCTCCGCCAGACCCTTGGCGAAGGCGATGTCCGCGCGCTGCTCGGCTTCACTCTTCTGACCGAAGAGCGAGGCCGTGGTGAAGGCGAAGACCAGTCCGAACGACAGGGGACGACGCATGGGCGGGTGATGGGGGATGGGGCAGGGGCGAGTCGGGCCCGTCGGGCACGGAACCGGACGCTCGTGGAACTCCAGACGGGACGCGCCGCGCCGGAAATCCAACGTTCCGATCTTTACCCGTGCCGCACCGGGGCGGCTACGCAGTTTGTTCGGCGGCCGGTTCCCACGCGGGGAGCAGGCCAGCCTCGAGAGAGCAACGCCCGCACGCCTCCGGGTGAGGAGCCGTGCCAGCGTGGGACAGGGGCGCGGATGGTACGAAGTTCCCCGACTTCCGTGCCCCTCTCGCCGCCAAAAAAAGTGCGCGCACGCGCAGCGAATCCACGCCCGCGGGCTGCGGCTCACGGACTCGTCCCGCGTTCGATCACGGCCTTCCTTGCGCGAGCCATTCGCGAACAACACCGCGGGCCCGGTGCTCGAGAGCGCCGGGCCCGCGGAAGGGCAGAGTCGGGAGCCGAAGGCTACTGGCCGAGCTGCGACGGCAGCGGCTCGCGCTCTTCGGGGATCACGATCGTCGCCGTGACGAGGATCAGGAGCTTCTGGTTCGCCGCGTAGGTGCCCTGGCGGCCGAACAGGAAGCGCACGATCGGGATGTCGTTGATGATCGGGATGCCCGAGCGCAGGTCCTGCTTCTCGCTGACCTTGAGGCCACCGAGCATGACCGTCGAGCCGTCCGGCATCGGCACCGTGGTGCGGACGCGCTGGATGTCGAGCTCCGGCAGCTGGATCGTGACCGCGTTCTGGCTGCCCAGCGTCGTGGCCAGTTCCTTCATCGGGCGCTTGAGCGTCGCGACGGTCGGGCGCAGCTCCATCATGATGAAGCGGCGGTCGGCCGACACCACCGGGCGCACGTCGAGCACGACGCCGTCCGAGACCACCTCGACGATCGGGTCGGCGATCGAGGCCGCCTGCGCGATCTCGACGTCGAAGTCGGCGACGTAGGCGACCTGGTTCATGACCGAGAGGTTCGCGCGGGCCGTGTTGAACACGAGCACCTTGGGGCTCGTCACGATCTCGCGGCGCTCGGACTTGGACACGGCGCGCAGCACCATCTGGAGCTGCAGGTCGTTCAGGTAGGACCACGAGAACGAGAGGCCACCCGAGGCCTGCAGCACGTCGGCATTGCCGAGGCCGAGGTCGTAGAGGTTCTCGACGCGCGTGCGGAGGTCACCGTCCTGGCCGTCGTCGTAGAACGCGCCCAGGTCGTTGCCCTGACCGATTTCCTTGCCGAGGTCGGCCTGGGTCGAGGCGTCGCCGAAGTCGTTGATGAACGTGTTCGTGCCCAGGCCCGGCTGGCCGAGGCCGCGGAAGTCGACGCCGATGTCCTCGAGGAAGTTGTCCTCGACGCGCAGGAAGCGCGCCTGGATGTCGACCATGATGCCGGTCGCCTCGCGCAGGTCGTCGAGCAGGCGCTTGATCATCTCCTGCACTTCGGGCGTTTGGTTGACGACCATCGTGCCGGCCTCGGTGATGCGCACCGAGTTCTGCGGGTCCTCGTTCCAGCTCTCGGGCGAGACGTTGTCGCGGATGAGCGTCTCGAGGGCGTCGGAGGTGACGACCAGTCCCTCGCGTTCCTCAATTTCCTCGTCCGGCTGCTCGAGACCGCCCGAGGGGCTGATGTTGATCTCGCGGCCGGGGAAGGACGGGACCGGGTGGATGATGTCCCGGACCTCGTACATCTTCAGGATCTGGTTGCCGTGCGTCTCTTCCTTGGTGACGAACTTGACGACGCCGTCCTGGACCTTCCAGCGCAGGCCGTCGTGCGTCTCCGTGATCAGCTCGAGCACGTTGCGGACGCTGCGCTCGGAGAGGTCGAGCGCGACCTGCTGCTGCTCCTCGTCGAGCTCCTCGGTGACCTTGGCGGACACGAGGAAGTTCACGCCGGTCAGGTTCTGCAGGAAGCTCGCGACCTCGACCAGCGGCACGCCCGAGCCGTCCGCCGTGCGGAAGCGGGGCGAGAAGCGGACCGACGAAAGGCGCTCGAGCACCGCGTTGGTGTCGGCCGAGGCGTCGGCGGCCTTGGCGGTGAACTCGAGCGGCTGGCGCTTGGAAACTTCGGCCCAGCGACGGAGGTCGTCGAACACCAGCGGCGTCACCTGCGGGACGTCCATGGTGTCGAGCTCGTCGAAGGTGATCTGCCACTGCTCGCGGTAGCGCTTGAGGGTCTCGTCGCCGGTCTTGGTGTGGCGGGCGAGGGCCGCGGCGTCGCGCAGCTTGGTCGCGGCGGAGTTGGCCGGGTCTTCCAGCAGGATCTGCTCGCACAGCGCTTCAGCCTGCGAGTACTTGTCCGCCATGAAGGCGCGGTTGGCGTCCTCGAACAGCGTGCGCAGCTTGTTCGCGCGGTAGTTGCGGACTTCCTCTTCCTTGGCGGCCGCTTCGGCCTGCGCCGCGGCGACCTTGGCGGCGGCTTCGGCCTTGCGCGAGGCCTCGAGCTGGTCGAGGGCGTCGTTCAGGCGGCCGTTGATGACCTTGGAGTCGAGCGATTCCTTGGCGATCAGCGGGTGCCAGTAGAGGATCGAGTCGGCCTCGCGGAAGGCGCCGACGGCGGCCGCGTAGTCGCCCTTCGACATGGCGACTTCGGCGCGCTTGACCGCTTCTTCGGCGGCCATCTGCGCCTGGGCGCGGCGGACGATCTCGCGCTCCTTGGCGTCGAGGAACTGCTCGCCCATCGACATGTACTTGTCGCCCATCAGCGCCTTGACGCGCGCGAGGCGGTCGCGGGCATCCGCGCTGGTCGGGTCGACCTCGAGGGCGTTGGAGTACTGGGACAGGGCGGCGGCGATGTCGCCTTCGTCGCGCTTCTTGTCACCGATCTTGATGTACTCGCCGGCGAGGACCTTGGCCCGGTCGGCGCGCAGCTCGATCTCCGCGCGCTCGTCCTGCGCCGCGGGGGTCACCGCGATGAGGGCTTCGGCCTTCGGTTCGGCGTGAGCGGCCACCAGCTCCGCCGCACCTTCGCTCGGCGCAGGGGCGAGCTTGGTCTCGGTCGTCTGGCAGGCGGGGGCGAGGGAGGCGGCGATGGCCGGCAGGAAGAGGAAGCGCAAACGCATGGAAGTTTGGGGGCCTTGATCTCGCGGAGCGCCGCCGGAGCGGTGACCGCGGTGGGACTAGAGGGACAAGGAGGCGGTCGCGGGGGCGACCAGAGGGTGGGACTGCGATGCGATGCTTCTAGAGACCGTCTCGAACCCACCGGCGCGCGGGGGGCCCGCCTCGCCGCAAAGGGCCGGTTTTTCGAGCGGTTTCGCCGCCTTCACTCCCACGCGGAGAGCGCTGGCAGGTGGTCCGATCGAGCGCCGGGGCCTCGTCCCAACCAAAGGCCGCGAGGCCGGAGTTGGGTCGAGCGAGGGGCGGGAGCATAGCGGTGGGCTGGAAAGGGGTCAACGGCGCGGGACCCCCGGGTTGGGAGACGGAATCGGCCGTGGCGGGGCGTACCGCACCAGCCGCGCGAGGTAACGCTCCGGCGTCGCGCGACGACCCGGCTTCAGGCGCGTTTTTTCGGCGGCTCGAGCCCGAGCAGGCCCATCGCGACCTGGATGTCCTTCCAGCAGTCCTTCTTCGCGTCCGGCGTCCGCAGCAAGTAGGACGGGTGGTAGGTCGGGACGAGCTTCCCGTAGCGCGACTCGAGCACCTGCCCACGCAGCGAACCCATCGAACGCAGGTCCGGCCCCTCGACCCCGAGCAGGTGGTTGGCGGCGTGGCGCCCGAGCGGAACGATCACCTCGGGGCCGAGCAGCTCGATCTGCCGCGCGAGCCACGGGGCGCAGGCGCGCTTCTCGTCCTGACTGGGATCGCGGTTGCCCGGCGGCCGGCACTTGAGCACGTTGGCGATCGCGACCTGCGAGCGCGGGATCCCGATGCCCTTCTCGATGATGTCGGTGAGCAGCTGCCCGGCGGCGCCGACGAACGGCACGCCGGTCAGGTCCTCCTGCTCGCCGGGAGCCTCGCCCACGAACAGCAGGCGCGCCTTGTCGGGCCCGTCGGAGAACACGGTCTGGGTGCGGGTCGAGCACAGCCCGCAGGCGCGGCACTCGGCGACGGCGGCGCGCAGGCTGGCGAGGTCCTTGCACGCGGCGGCGCGCGCCGCGACCTCGGAGG
>JABWBL010000154.1 GCA_013360535.1 Planctomycetaceae bacterium | reverse complement strand
GCCGCAGCCGGCCGGACGCGGCCGGTCGGACGCGGCCGGCGTCACGCGGGTCCCGCCGTCAGTCGAACGCGCAGAGGCCCTCGAAGCCGGGGAACGGGCAGCCGTAGGGCTTCGTCTCCGCGGGGACCGGGTCGCGACCCTGGAGGATCGCGTCGAGCGCGGGGCCGAGGTACTCCTGCTTCGGCTTGATGAAGTCGTCGTCGAAGGAGCCGCGGTAGCGGATGCGGCGCTCGGCGTCGAGGATCACGATCTCGGTCGCCGTGCGCGCGCCCGCGCGCTTGATCACGTCCTGCTTCGGGTCGAGGAGCATCCGGTAGTCCGTGGCGCGGATGCGGCCCATCTTCTCGAACACCTGGTCGCGCGTGTCGTCCGGATGGCTGTCCACGGCGATGAACTCGACCCCGAGGGGGGCGTACTTCGCGATCGTCTTCTTGAGGCGGATCTCGAGCGCGTCCACGCAGGGGCAGTCCACGCTCCAGAAGTAGAGGACGGTGGCCTTCTTGCCCGCGGAGAGCTCGGTGAGCGAGCGGTCGCGGTGGCCGATGTCCTTCAGCGTGAAGTCGTCGATCCGCGTGCCGATCCGCGGGATCGGCGACGCCTCGGCGCGGGGCTCGAGCTGGCGGCGGGGGTGGGGTGGCTGGAAGCGGAGCGCACGGGAGGCGGCGACAGCGACCTCGTGTTCTCGATCTTCGGCCCGCGAGTGGGCCTCGTGTGGGGCTGGTGACGCGAGGCCGGGTTGGCGCGGCCGGGTGACAGGGACTGGCGAACCGGGCGCGGCGAGGCTTTGCTCTCGTCACCCTCGGCCCCCAAAGAGTTTTCCTCCCCAAGGATTCCTCGCGCATGTCCCACACGAACGAACCGGCGGCTGCCCCCAGCGCCGCCGACCGGCTGCTCTTCATCGGCTGCTTCGTCTCGCTGATCACGACGTCCTTCGGGTTCGTGTTGCGCGCGATGACGCTCAACGAGTGGGGCGTGCAGTTCGGTCTCTCGGAGACCGAGAAGGGCGAGATCTTCGGCGCCGGCCTGTGGCCCTTCGCGATCTCGATCGTGCTGTTCAGCCTCGTGATCGACAAGGTCGGTTACGGTCGCGCGATGGCGTTCGCGTTCGTGTGCCACGTCGCGAGCGTCGTGATGACGGTGATGGCGAAGGATTACTGGGACCTGTACTGGGCCAACATCGTGGTCGCGCTCGGCAACGGCACGGTCGAGGCGGTGATCAATCCCGTCGTCGCGACGATGTTCCGCCGCGAGAAGACCAAGTGGCTCAACATCCTGCACGCGGGCTGGCCGGGTGGTCTCGTGCTCGGCGGCGTGCTCGCGGTCGCGCTCAGCGGGGCCGAGTGGACCACGAAGTTCTGGTTGCTGCTCCTGCCGACGGTGGCTTACGGCCTGATCTGCCTGCGTGTGAAGTTCCCTGTGCAGGAGCGCGTGGCGGCCGGCGTCTCGTACGTCGAGATGCTGCGCGAGCCCGGCGCGCTGGGCTGTTTCGTCGTGCTCGGCCTCGTGTTCGCGGAACTGTGGCGCGTGGTCACGGCGCTCTCGTCGGACGGCTCGCTCGCGAACATGGTGCTGTTCCAGCTCGGGCCCTTGCCGGTGACGCCGCCGTGGGCTGCGGCGGCCGTGGTCGCGGTGCTGTTCGGGTGGAGCGTGCGCGCGCTCGGCCAGCCGCTGTTCTTCCTGCTCGTGCTGATCATGCTGCCGCTGGCGACGACGGAGCTGGGCACCGACGGCTGGATCACGTCGCTGCTCGAGCCGGAGATGGGCAAGCTCGGGCTCAACGCGGCCTGGGTGCTGATCTACACGTCCGCGATCATGATGGTGCTGCGCCTGTTCGCGGGCGCGATCGTGCACCGCATGTCGCCGCTGATGCTGCTGATGGTGAGCAGCGGCATCGCGGCGGTCGGCCTCGAGCTGCTGTCGGGCGCGACGGGGCTCGCCATCCTCGCCATCGCGACGCTGTACGGCGTCGGCAAGACGTTCTTCTGGCCGACGATGCTCGGCATCGTGTCGGAGCGCTTCCCCAAGGGTGGCGCGCTCACGCTCAACGCGATTTCCGGCGTCGGCATGATCGCCGTCGGCATCCTCGGCAACCCGCTGTTCGGCTACTGGCAGGACACGGGGCGTGCGGAGCGGCTCGCGCAGGTCTCGCCCGAGATCCACGGCAAGGTGCTGGCCGACGAGGCGAAGTCGAGCGTGTTCGGACGCTACGTCCCGATCGACGCCAAGAAGGTCGAGGCGCTGCCGGAGGCCGAGCGCGCGGTCGTGAGTTCGCTCGACGAGCACGTGCAGCGCGACACGCTCGGGCACGTAGCGGTGCTCCCGATCGGGATGTTCGTCGCCTACCTCGCGCTGTGGCTGTGGTTCCGCTCGCGCGGTGGCTACAAGCCGGTGCTGCTCGAGACGCGCGAGTAGGGCGCTAGCCCGCCGTCCCCGGATCGGGGAGCCCGTCGCGGTTCTTGTGGATCAAGCGCCCTTCCTCGGGCGTGTTGAGCGCGAGCTTGGGCCTCGACGGGTCGTAGCTGCCGGTGAGCCAGCCTTCGGACATCATGCCTTCGAGCGCCTGGATGTGGTGCTGCAGCGCCACCTCGACCTCGCTGGGGGGGAACGCGGCCGCGACTCCGGCCTGGAGCGAGCGGTACAAGGTGCCGACGTCCGAGGTCTTGCCGAGCAGGTCGACGATCGTCTCGAACGTGCCGGTCAGCGGCAGCTGGTGGTGGCCGCGCTGGTAGCACTTCACCGAGCGGATCGTGCCGTTCTCGTACACCGGCAGGTTCTTCGGCGTCGCGCCCGACAGGTTGAGCTTGAGCACGTTCACGTCGTTCAGGTGCCAGTTGGCGCGCATGCCGGTGAAGCGCTGCGTCACCTGCTTGACGCTGGAGAGGTCGCAGCCGCCGATGCCGAGCTGGCCGACGGCGTCGTGCGTGAAGCCGCCCTGCGCGAGCCAGCGCCAGGCCTCCTGCGAGGTCAGGTTGAGGCCCGCGTCGTCGGCGATCTTCTTGCAGTGCTGCGCGAGGTCGGTGAACTGGCCGTTGGCCGCGTACCAGAAGTCGGCGAAGCGGATGTGCTGGCGCACGCGCTGCGTCTGCAGCTCCTCGTAGTTCGACTTGAGCCAGCGCTCGTTGTGCTGGCGCCGCAGCAGCGCGAGCAGCGTGTAGGCGAGCTCGCGCGCGCCCGTGTGCGTGAGCGTGAGCCCGGCCGCGAGGATCGGGTCGGCGAAACCGATCGCCTC
Source organism: Planctomycetaceae bacterium (assembly GCA_013360535.1). Classification (GTDB taxonomy): domain Bacteria; phylum Planctomycetota; class UBA1135; order UBA1135; genus F1-120-MAGs118. The sequence continues at coordinate 4,314 of JABWBL010000154.1, read as the reverse complement.
GCCGACGAGGAACCAGTTCTCGCCGTAGGCGCGGTCGGAGACGAAGGACCAGTCCTTCGTCGTGAGCACGTTGCCCGTCGGCGTGCCGCCCGCGATCAACGACGCGACGCGCTCGTCGCCGCGCACGACCTGCTCGTAGGCCTCCTTCGGGGAGACGCCCATCGACTTGAAGTGCTCGCGCGGCACGACGAAGCCGATGCTCGTGCGCGTCGGTCCCAGCGGGATGAACCAGATCCAGCCGTGCTTCTGGCTGAGCACCTGCACGCGCGTGCCGCCGACGCCGATCTCGACGGCCCATTTCGCGTTCTCCCAGTAGTCCCAGAAGGCGACGTTCTGCAGCGCGGTCGGTTCCTCGACCTGCACGCCCATCGTGCGGCGCAGGATCCCCGCGTGGCCGGAGGCGTCGATGTACCAGCGCGCGCGCACGCGCCGCCCGTCCTTCAGCACGAGGCCGGTGATGCGGTCGCCCTGGCGCTCGATCGTCGCGACCGGCGTCTCCTCGTGCACCGTGGCGCCGAGCTCGGCCGCGTGGTGCAGCAGGATCTGGTCGTACACGGCGCGGTCGACCTGCAGCGCGGTCTTGAGGCGCTGGCCCGCGTACTTCGCCGGGCGCGGCTCGTCCTTGAACTCGTGCAGCGGCAGGAACTCGAAGTCCCACAGCTCCGGCGTCTTGCCCCAGCGGTAGGTGGCGCCGATCTTGATCGGGAAGTTGGCCGCCTCGATCTTGTCCCAGCAGCCGAGCTCCTCGAGGATCCGGCCGATCGGGGGCAGCTGGCTCTCGCCGACGTGCTCGCGCGGCATGCGCTCGCGCTCGAAGACGTGCACCGAGAACTCCGGCCCGTACTTGCGCAACAGGCCCGCCGTGGTGCTGCCGCCGGGGCCGCCCCCGATGATCGCGACGTCGCACTGGATGTCCGCGCCCGTGGCGCCCGGGTTGGGGGAGGGATCGACCATGGGGAAGGATTGTAGGGAGCGTTCCGGATCGGTGTCCGGAACAACCTGACGGCCTTGTCACGGGCTTTCCGTGCCCGGCGCTGGACAGTTCGGACGTTCCGGCCGACGACCCCGCCCCAGCATGCGGGGGAGGCTTGGAACGGCGCTTGCTCCCGGCGACGCATCGCATGGACTCCAGAACCGGCCTCCCCCTGACGGACTCGCTGCAGCCCAACATACGAACCCTGTTTCGCGAAGCTGAGCGCGTATGGAGCGCGCGCCCCGACCTGCGCCGCCTGTACGGCTCCATCGAGAACATCGAGTTCTGGATCTGGCTGGTCTGGCACGGGGCGGGGGAGGACCCTGGCCTCGCCGCGGCTGAGCTCCCTTTCCCTCCGGCCGAGCTGCTCGAGCGCGTCGCCGGCTGGGGCTGTTCCCACGAGACCTTCCGCCGGGGCGGGATCGTCGACTGGCGGCGCGTCGTGACGACCCTGCGCGACGCGGGGTTCGCGTTCGAGCAGGGCCACGTGCTCGAGTTCGGCTGCGGCTGCGGCCGCATCCTGCGCCACTTCACGCGCTTCGCGCACGCCTGCCGCTTCACGGGCGTCGACATCGACGCCGACGCGATCGCGTGGAGCCGCGGGAACCTCGGCTTCGCGGAGTTCCACACGATCGCCGCCCTCCCGCCGACGGGCTTGCCCAGCGCGAGCTTCGACGCAGCCTACTCGTTCTCGGTCTTCACGCACCTGCCGCTCGATGCGCAGCGCGCGTGGCTGGCCGAGCTCGCGCGTGTGCTGAAGCCGGGGGCGCTCGCTTCGCTCACGTTCCACGGCAAGCGCGCCGTCGAGCGCTGGCTGGACGGCACGGCGCCGTCGACGACGCCGACGGCTGAACGGCTGCGCGGCGATCTCGTCAAGCTCGCCTCGGAGGGCTACCTGTTCTACGAGTTCGGCCGGCTCCAGTCGCACCACGCCAGCAACGAGGAACACTGGAGGAAGCTCGACTACTCGCTGTACGGCAACACCTTCCTGACGCGCGCGTTCGTCGAGCGCGAGTGGACGCGCGAGTTCGAGCTCGTCGCGCTGCACGAGGGGCCCGACGGCTGGCAGGACTACGCCGTGCTGCGCCGGCGCTGAGCGTTCAGCGCGCGCGCAGCTTGCTCCAAGGCTCCTCTTCCGACATGTCGATCACGGCCGGGCCGTCGAAGCGGTTCTCGGAGAGGATCGCGAGGAACACGCAAGGTTCCTCGAAGTCGTTGTAGGAGCCGTGCACCTCGTCGCGCGGCACGTGGGCGACGTCGCCGGGGCCGAGCACGCGCTTCTCGCGGCCGACCCACTGCTCGATGCGGCCGGAGAGCACGTACAGGAGCTCCTCGAAGCACGGGTGGCGGTGGAAGCGGTGCGCACAACCCGGCGGCATCGTCACGCGCACGAGCTGCAGGCGCTCGGCGTCGACGAGGCCGGGGCGCGCGAGCCACTCGTGCGGGCCCCAGGGCAGGACCTCGATCTGGGCGTCGCCGGAGGTGACGAAACGCAGGCAGTGCTCGCAACTCATCGCAGGCGCAGTCCCTTGAAGCGGCGGATCTGCTCGCGGATCGCGACCTCGGTGGGGAGGCGCTCGGTAGAGCTCGCGCCGTAGAAGCCGTGGCAACCCTCGACGCGGTCGAAGATGTACTGCGCCTGCTCGGGCTCGGCCAGCGGCCCGCCGTGGCACAACACGAGCACGTCGCCACGTTCGGACTTCGCGGCGCCCGCGATCGCCTCGATGCGCCGCACGCAGTCGTCGATCGGCTTGACCGACTTCGTGCCGATCGTGCCGCCGCTCGTGCAGCCCATGTGCGCGACGACGATGTCGGCGCCGGCCCGCGTCATCGCGCGTGCCTCGTCGGGGTTGAACGCGTAGGGCGTGGTGAGCAGGTCCAGCGAGTGCGCGAGCGCGACGATCTCGACTTCCTTGCCGTAGCCCATGTCGGTCTCCTCGAGGCCGGCGCGCAGCTCGCCCTCGATCAGGCCGACGGTGGGGAAGTTCTGCACGCCACTGAAGCCGAGCTCGATCAGTTCCTTGAGGAACAGCTCCGGCAACAGAAACGGATCGGTGCCGCACACGCCCGCGAGCACCGGCACGTCCTTCACGACCGGCAGCACCTCGAAGGCCATCTCCTTCACGATCTGGTTCGCGTTGCCGTAGGGCATGAGCCCCGCCAGCGAACCACGCCCCGCCATGCGGTAGCGACCGGAGTTGTAGATGATGATCAGGTCGATGCCGCCCGCTTCTTCGCTCTTGGCGGAGATGCCGGTGCCTGCACCACCGCCGATGATCGGCTCGCGGCGCGCGACCTTCTCGCGCAGCCGCTTCAGGATCGCTGCACGGTCCTTGCGACGGGGATTCACAGGGTTTTCCTCTGGGGGAGCTTCATCAGTTCGAGCAGGGCCTGGGCGGCGGCCTCGGCGAAGGCCGCATCGTTGATGTGCAGGTCGAGAGTGCGCACGTCGAGCTTGTTCCCGAGCGAGCGCACGCCGTCGAGCAGCGCCTTGCGCGCGACGACGTCGTCGAAGGCGTGGCCCTCGCGGTCGAGCGCCGACACGCCGCGCAGCGGGAACAGCACCCGCGCCGGGCCGCGGCTCGCCGCGACCTTGAGCGCCAGCTCGGCGCCGATCAGCGCGTTTTCCTCAGGGCTAGTGCGCATCAGCGTCACGTGGTCGTTGTGGCGGTGCAGCTTGCGGCCGCGGAACTTCTCGGGAACCGTCTCGATCCCGTGGAAGTTGACCATGTCGAGCGCTCCGACGCTCACCACGGTCGGCACGCCGGCCTCCGCCGCCGCGTTCATGCGCGTCGGCCCGGCCGACAGGAAACCGCCGACGTACTCATCCGCGAGCTCCGTCGTCGTCAGGTCGAGCACGCCCTGCACGAACCCTTCGCGGACGAGCGACTCCATCGCCTGCCCGCCGACGCCGGTCGCATGGAACACGAGCACCTCGCAGCCCGCGGCCTCCAGTACTTCCTTCGCGCGCTGCACGCACGGCGTCGTCACGCCGAACATCGTCGCCGTCACGATCGGCCGGTCCTGCGTCGCGTCGTCCTGCGCGCGGAACTTCACGAGCCCCGCCATCGCCGCCGCAGCTTCGCCGAGCACGCGCCGGCTGATGCGGTTCAGTCCGAGCACGTCGACGACGCTGTTGAGCATCAGGATGTCCTTGTCGCCGACGAAGGAGCGCACCTGCCCCGACGCCAGCGTCGACACCATCACCTTCGGCATGCCGATCGGCAGCGCGCGCATCGCCTCCGTGCCGATCGTCGTTCCAGCGGAGCCGCCCAGCCCGAGCACGCCGTCGAGTTCCCCGCGCGCGTGGCGCTCGAGCGCGATCGCGCGCGCTCCACGGG
>JABWBL010000153.1 GCA_013360535.1 Planctomycetaceae bacterium | reverse complement strand
CGGGGTACGCGCCTTCGAGCGCGCCCGCTGCGCCCAGTGCCAGTGCGCCCGTCGCGAGCGCGCCGACCTTCACCGCGCCGCGCGGCGGCTCGCACGTCGTCGGTGGTTCGCTCTCGCCGGCCGAGATCCAGAAGCTCATGGAGCACGCGGGCGCCGGTTGCCCGCTCGGCCCCTGCAAGGGCTGCGCTCACCAGAATGTCGCCACCGGCGCGTGCACCGCGTGATGGCCGACCTCGGAACTCCCTCTCCCTCTCTCACGAACTCCTGATTCCCCATGGCAACTGAAAACCTCGTCGCCCTCGGCATGATCGAGACCAAGGGCCTGGTCGGCGCGATCGAAGCGGCGGATGCGATGTGCAAGGCCGCGAAGGTCACGCTGCTCGGCCGTTACGAGAAGTCGGGCGGCGGCCTCGTGACCGTGATGGTGCGCGGCGAAGTCGGCGCGGTGAAGGCCGCGGTCGAGGCCGGTGCCGCCGGTGCGCGACGCGTCGGCGAGCTCGTCGGCACGCACGTCATCCCGCGTCCGGCGATCGACCTCGCGGACTTCCTCCCGGCGACGGAAGAGAAGAAGAAGTGAGCCGCGTGTCGCGCGTCTCGCGCGACATCTAGCCCATGCCCCCGCGGTCCACACCGCCCCTCGAGCTGCGCGGCGCGCTCGTCATCGACCACATGCAGCCGCAGTTCGCCGCGACCGTCGCGGCGTCGAGCGACGGCTATTTCCCGGTCGTCGGCGAGAGCGCGTTCTGGCTGGAAGCGCGGCCGGGCATCGTGATCAACCGCCTGATGGACGTGGCGCTCAAGCGCTGCCGCGTCACGCCGGGAGCGCTGGTCACCGAGCGCAGCTACGGCACGCTCGAGGTGCACGGTCCCGATCAGGGACAGGTGCGTGAGGCGGGGCGGCTGATCCTCGAGGCGGCGGGAGCCGGCTTCGAGGACGGGCTCAAGCCCAACCTGCTCACCGACGAGATCATCCGGCAGGTCGACAGCCACCACGCGATGCTGATCAACCGCACGCGCAGCGGGATGCTGCTGCTCGCGCACGACACGCTCTACACGCTCGAGGTCAACCCGGCGGTGTGGGTGCTGCTCGCGGCCAACGAGGCCGAAAAGGCGGCGCCGATCCGCATCGTCGGACTCGGTGCGCACGGCGCGGTCGGTCGCTTGCGCCTCGCGGGAACGGATGCGGAGATCGAGGCAGCCGTCGCGGCGGTGCACCGCGCGCTGGGTTCGGTCCGCGGTCGCGACAACACGGGGGTCGACTGATGTTCCTCGGTCGTGTGGTCGGCGAGGTGTGGGCGACGCGCAAGGCGGCGGATCTCGAGGGCAAGCGCCTGCTCGTGATCCAGGCGCTCGACGAGCGCCGCGAGCCCGGTGCGCCCAAGGTCACTCCGGTGATCGCCGCGGATCCGCTCGGCGCCGCCTTCGGGCAGCGCGTGATCGTCGCCTTCGGCAAGGCCGCGCGCGTGGCGTGTGGCGGCGATGGCGAGTACGCGTTCGAGGCCGCGGTGGTGGGCATCGTCGACGAGCTCGATGCGCCGCTCGCGCCCGCGGACTGGATGGACAACCCCGGCGGTGGCGAGCCGCCCGCGCGCGAGTCGCGCAAGAAGGGGAGCTAGCGATGCTGCTTGGAACCGTCGTCGGCCACGTGTGGTCGTCGGTCAAGGATCCGACGCTCACGGGCTGTCGTTTCCTCGTGATCCAGCCCTACACCACCGACGGCAAGCCGAGCGCGGAGACGCTGATCGCGGTCGACCCGCTCGGCGCCGGCATCGGCGAGCGTGTGCTGGTCGTCTTCGGCCGCGCGGCGCGCCACGTGATCGGCAAGGGCCACGACATCGGCTTCCAGACTGCCGTCGCCGCGATCATCGACTCGATGGAGCTCGCCGACGGCCGGCGCGTCGGCCCGACCGCTGCTCACGACCAACCTGCCGCCCACGAGGCCTCCAACGGGCGCGATGCGAGGAACAAGCGATGAACCGCAATGACCTGAACCCCGAGCTGCGCGAGGACGCGAAGCTCGAGCCCACGATCGGCCTGCTCGAGCTCTCGAGCGTCGCGCGTGGCGTCGAGGTGGCCGACAGCGTGCTCAAGGAAGCCGCGGTCGAGCTGCTGTTCGCGACGCCGGTGCAGCCGGGCAAGTACGTGCTGCTGTTCACGGGCTCCGTGCAGGACGTGCGCTCGGCCGCGCGCCGCGGTGCGGAGCTCGCGGGCACGGACCTCGTCGACCAGCTCGTGATCCCGCAGGTGCACGAGCAGGTCGTGCCGATGCTGCGCCGCAAGGGCGGGCGCATCTCGGGCCAGCTCGATGCGCTGGGCGTGATCGAGACCACGACCGTCGCGAGCTCGATCGTCGCCGCCGACGCGGCGCTCAAGACCGCCAGCGTCGACCTGCTCGACCTGCGCATCGCCAACGGCCTCGGCGGCAAGAGCTTCTTCGTGCTCACGGGCTCGCTCAGCGACGTGCGCTCGTCGGTGACCTCCGGCGCGAGCCTCGCGGGTTCCCGCGGCCAGCTCGCGCGCGAGGTCGTGATCGCGCGCCCGCACCCCGAACTGTCGCAGCACCTCTAGTCGATCCCGTGGCAGGCAAGCGGCTCTACACCGAGGCGGATGTCCGCGCGCTCGCGCGTGGCGCTCGCCTCGTGCTCGGGCCCGACACGCTCGCGACGCCCTCGGCGCTCGACGCTGCCTTCGAACTGGGGATCACCGTCGTGCGCGGCGACGCGGGCGCGAATTTCGCCGGAAATCCCGGTGTTTCCGGCGCTGGGTCCTGCGGCTGCGGCGGGGCCTGTGGCGGCGGATCCGGCGGCGGCTGCACGTGGTCGAAGATGCTCTCGAGCGACGCGACCTACGTCGTAGTCGTCTCGAACGGCAAGGCCAGCGTCGCCCGCATGACTCCTTCGGGCCCCGTGCCCTTCGCGTGAACCATGACCCGATTCCTCACCAGTGAAGACGTCCGCCGCGCGAACTCGCGCGTGATCGAGGTCGAAGAAGGCACGATCGTCACGCCCCAGGCGCAGGACACCGCGCGCGAGATGGGCGTCGTGGTCCAGACCCGCGGCGGTACGTATCGCGAGCCCGCGCCGAGTCGCGGCCCCGACGCGGCCTTCGCGCAGCGCTCGCTGCCGCACCTGCCCGAGCCGCCGGCCGAGGGCGAGCTGGCGAGCTTCACCGGCGTCGTCGTCACCGCCGCGGGCAAGAACCGTCCGGGCGTGCTGAGCGAGCTCACCGGCGCGCTCGCGAACTCGAAGGCCAACATCCTCGACATCTCGCAGAAAGTCGTCGAAGGCTACTTCCACATCGTGCTGATGGTCGAGCTCCCGCCCGGCTCCGGCTTCGCGCAACTCAAGGGCACGCTCGAGTGCATGGGCGGCCCCGACGACTACGTCGTGCGCGTCATGCACGAGCGCGTCTTCCGCTTCATGCACCGCGTCTAGCGCGCTCTCAGGGAATCCCAACGCCATGCCGTTCACCGACCGCGAGATCCTCGAGACCGTGAGGATGATCGAGCTGGAGACGCTCGACATCCGCACGATCACGCTGGGCATCAGCCTGTTCGATTGCGCCGACCCCGACGTCGAGAGCGCCTGCGAGAAGATCTACACCAAGATCGTGCACCACGCGCGCGGGCTGCAGGAGGTCGGACGCGGCATCTCCGCCGACTACGGCATCCCGATCGTCAACAAGCGCATCGCGACCACGCCGATCAGCTGGGTGGCGGCGGCGAGCGCGACCGATGACCTCGTGCCGTTCGCGCGCGCGCTCGACGCGGCGGCGAAGGCCTGCGGCGTCGACTTCATCGGCGGCTTCACGGCCTACGTGCACAAGGGCTTCACGCACTCCGACGACGCGCTGTTCCGCTCGATCCCGCGCGCGCTGAAGGAGACGCAGCACGTGTGCTCGTCGGTGTCACTCGGCACGACGAAGGCCGGCATCAACATGAGCGCGGTGTCGCGCTTCTCCGAGGTGATCCTCGAGACGGCGCGGCTCACGGCTGACCAGGGCGGTCTGGGTTGCGCGAAGCTCGTGTGCTTCTGCAACGCGGTCGAGGACAACCCGTTCGTCGCTGGCGCGCACATCGGCACCGGCGAGCCGGAGACGGTCGTCAACGTCGGCGTCAGCGGCCCCGGCGTCGTGCGCGCGGCGATCGCGAAGCTCGGTCCCGAGCCCGACCTGCTCGCGGTCGCGGAAACCGTCAAGCGCACGGCCTTCAAGATCACGCGCATGGGCGAGCTCGTCGGCCGCGAGGCCGCGCGGCGGCTGGGCACGAGCTTCGGCATCGTCGACATCAGCCTCGCGCCCACACCGGCGCTGGGCGACTCCGTCTCGGACATCCTCGAGCTGATCGGCGTCGAGCGCACCGGCGCTCCCGGCACGACGGCGGCGCTCGCGCTCTTGACCGACGCGGTCAAGAAGGGCGGCGCGATGGCGAGCTCGAGCGTCGGCGGCCTGTCGGGCGCGTTCATCCCCGTCAGCGAGGACGCGGGCATGATCGACGCCGTGCGCGTCGGCGCGCTCAGCCTCGCGAAGCTCGAGGCGATGACGAGCGTCTGCTCGGTCGGCCTCGACATGGTCGCGGTGCCCGGCAACACCAGCGCGGCCACGCTCACCGGCATCATCGCCGACGAGATGGCGATCGGCATGGTCAACGCCAAGACCACGGCCGTGCGCATCATCCCCGTGCCCGGCAAGGGCCCGGGCGAGACGGTCGAGTGGGGTGGCCTGCTCGGCACCGCGATCGTGCAGGATCCCGGCAAGTTCTCCTGCGACGTGCTCCACCGCCGCGGCGGCCGCATCCCGGCGCCGATCCAGAGCTACAAGAACTGAAAAGGCTTCTCGGGGCGGCGCGAGCGCGCCCGGGGAATGCTGCGCAGGCGCCGTGGATGGGCGAAGTGCGCTCAAGTCGCACGGGGTGAGGCGTCCGAAATCGGGAACGCTCCGGATCGTCCGGAACGCGATCCCCCGATGACCTCCCGCATCCTCTACGTCGACGGCGACGACGCCGTCCGCGAGTCCTTCCGTCGCTGGTTCGAGGCCGAGCACGAGGTCTGGCTCGCCGCGACCGCGGAAGAGGCGCTCGCCACGATCCGCGACGGTCGCACCTTCGCGGTGATCGTGTCCGCGCAGGACCTGCCGCGCATCGATGGCATCGAGCTGCTCGCGCGCGCGCGCAGCGAGTCGCCGGAGTCGGTGACGGTGCTCGCCGCAGGCCACGCCGACATCACGACGATCGCGAACGCGCTGCGCCGCGCGCACGTCTTCCAGCTCGTCGCGAGCCCGTTCACGCGCGAGACGCTCGCGCCCGTGCTCGAGGAATGCGAGAGCGAGCACCGCCGCATCGTCGCCGAGCACGAGGCGACGGCCGCGCTCAACGTCTCTCGCGCGCGCCTGTCGAGCCTGACCGACAGCCTCGAGCGCCGCATCCACGAACAGTCGCGCGCGCTGCTGCGCATGCGCCGTTTCGCCGAGGATCTGGGCCGGGCGAACACGCTCGGGCAGGTCGCCGAGGTCGCGGCCCTCGCCACGCGCGAGATCTGCGGCGTCAGCGGTGCACGCGTCGAGTACGCGATCACGCCCGAGCACTGCGGCGCACGCGGCGCCCAGTCCGGCACGCTGCCCGACGAGGGCCTGCTCTACCAATCCCTGCCCGGCGGCGATCGCGAGATCGGCACGCTGATCGTGCCGGCCACCGACGAGGTGGGTGGCGAGCTCGGCGCCGAGAAGATCGAGCTGCTCGTGTCGATCGCCGGCGCGACCGCCTTCGCCGCGGGGAACTCGTTCGGCCGCTGCGAGAACCGCATCGCGCACGACGAGACGATCCTCGCCATGGCGAAGGTCGCCGAGCAGCGCGACAACGAGACCGGACTGCACGTCGAGCGTGTCAGCCAGTACTGTCGCCTCGCCGCGGAGGCGCTGCGCTCCCGCGGGCTGCACGTGCGCCTGGTGACCGACGAGTGGATCGGAGCGCTGGTCAAGTCGGCGCCGCTGCACGACGTCGGCAAGGTCGGCATCCCCGACTCGATCCTGCTCAAGCCGGGCCGCCTCAACGACGCCGAATGGAAGGTGATGCGCACGCACGCCGAGATCGGCGCGCAAACCTTGCGCGCGATCCTCGCCGGCGGCGGCGACCATCCGTTCCTCGCCATGGGCCTCGACATCGCCTGGTGCCACCACGAGCGCTGGGACGGCAAGGGGTACCCGCGCGGCCTCACGGGCGAGCAGATCCCGCTCGCCGCGCGCATCGTCTCGGTGGCCGACGTGTACGACGCGCTCACTTCCGTGCGGCCCTACAAGCGCCCGTGGAGCCACGAGGAGGCGCTCGCCTACCTCGAGGAGCAATCCGGTCGCCATTTCGACCCCGCCGTCGTCGCCGCCTTCGTCGCCCACCGCGACGAGGTCGGCCGCATCCGCGCCGCGCTCGCCGATCCCGGCCACCGGGCCGTCGAGACGACGCTCGCCGACGGGCAACGCGCGGCGAGCTGACGCGGCGAGTTGACGCGGCAGTGGCGGTGGCTTGCCGGGAGAACCGGAGCCGTTCCGCGAGTAGGCTCTCGCGCTCGATGTCGCGCTGGAAGCAGACTTTTGCGGCCGTGTGGTTCGCGAACACGGTGACAGCGATCGGGATGATGGCGTTCTTGCCGTTCTTCCCCAGCCAGCTGGAGGCGCTCGGGCTGACGGACAAGGCGGAGATCGCTACCTGGGCGGGCGTGCTCTACGGCGCGGCGCCGTTGTGCGCGGCGCTGGCGAGCCCGTTGTGGGGAGCGCTCGGCGATCGGGTGGGGCGCAGGCTGATGGTGCTGCGCTCGATGCTCGCGATCACGGTGTTCGTCGGCGCGATGAGCTTCGCGCGCAATCCGTGGGAGCTGTTCGCGTTGCGCATCGCGCAGGGGATGTTCTCCGGTTTCGTGGCGCCGAGCGTGACGCTGGTGAGTGTGCTCGCGCCGGCGGCGGAGCAGTCGCGCGTGTCCAGCCGGCTCGGCACGTCGATGGTGCTCGGCGCGATCCTCGGGCCGCTCGTGGGCGAGCTCTTGCGCGCCGAATTCGGCATCCGCGAGGTCTATCTGGCGGTCGCGGCGCTGTCGGCGGTTTCCGCGGTGGTCGTGCTCCTCTTCGCCCACGAGGACATGAATCACCGGCGCGCGGAGCCGGAGCCGGGCGAGCGCAAGCGCGGGCTCGGCGCGCTGTTCGGCGACATCGCCGAGCTGCGTGGGCAGGACACGCTGTGGGCGTCGATCGGGCTGCTCTTCTGGCTGCAGTACGGCATGGGGGCGACCAATCCGCTGCTCGAGCTGCACGTGCGCGACCTCGGCACGTCGATCGAGGGCCTCGAGCCGAGCACGGGGGCACTGTTCTTCACGATGTCGGCCGCGAACCTCGTCGCGATGCCCCTGTGGGGGAGGTACGGCGACCGGCTGGGAGCGTTTCGCGCGCTCAAGCGCTGTGCGGCGTTGTGTGCGCTCGCGCTGGTCGTGCAGGCGCTGGCGCCGACCTACGAGTGGCTGCTCGCAGGGCGCGTGCTGTTCGGCGCGGCGATGGCGGGCTCGGCGCCG
>JABWBL010000152.1 GCA_013360535.1 Planctomycetaceae bacterium | reverse complement strand
TCTCCGCGGGCCCGACGCGTGTCGAGGCCGGCGACGACCAGATCGAGCGTGCCGTCGCGCGTTGGATGGAGCAGAACGGCGTGCGTGGCGCGGGTGCGGCGCCCGCGCTCGCCGCGGCGGTCGACGTCTCGCCGGAAAAACGCCTCGCCGACGCCTATGCCGCGCTCGAGAACCCCGACCTCACCGACACCGAGCGCCAGAAGATCTGGGCCGAGCTCGGCAAGGCCGGCCTCGTCGACAAGCTGCTCGCCAAGTACGAGGAGCGCGCCAAGCTCGCGCCCAACGATCCCGACGCGCAGGTCGACCTCGGCTCCGCCTACCTGCAGCGCCTGTTCCAGGCCACGCCCGGCCCCGAGCAGGGCACCTGGGCCGGCAAGGCCGACAAGGCCTTCGACGCCGCGCTCGCGCTCGACTCGAACCACTGGGAAGCGCGCTTCTCCAAGGCCGTCTCGCTCTCCTTCTGGCCCCCGATCTTCGGCAAGCAGAAGGAAGCCGTCACGCACTTCGAGACCCTGCTCGCCCAGCAGTCGCAGAGCTCCGCCAAGGACCCGCGCTTCGCCCAGACGCACCTCCTGCTCGGCAACCTCTACCAGCAGTCCGGCAACGCCGCCAAGGCCACCGAGACCTGGCAGGCAGGCCTCGCGCTCTACCCCGACAACGCCTCGCTGAAGGAGAAGGTCGGGCAGTAGCTCGATCGACTCGCCCGCGATCTTCCGCGCGCCCCGGGCCCGCACTTGCGGAGCCGGGGTTCGCGCTTTCGGAACTGCGCGTGTCGTGCGAGATCGCGCCAGCGATGAGCGGGAGCGCACGACGGGGCGTCCGGACGAGGGTCGGGCGAGCCCGAGCGGGCGCGGTCCGGGACTTGCGGGTAGGCTGGGATCCCAAGTTCCTGCTTCGCCTCCCACGAGCCGGAGTCCGCCTTGAGTTCCCGCGAGGCGAGAAGACTTCCCCGCCCGCCCGTTGCCCCCACGATGCCGCCCCCCTCGCAAGTCGCTCTCGCCGCACTCGTCGTGCTCGCCGGCCCGCTCGAGCCCCGCGCCCAGACGACCTTTCGAGCGTCTGTGTCGAGCCCCGGGTTTCAGTGTGCGGGTGGATCTTCGGCACGGCCGAGATGTCTGGACGCGGACGGCCGGACGGCGCTATTTGGGGCTGGTTCAGTCATCACAGAGCAGGGGGTAGTTTTTGGATCGACGCCTGTTTTGCGGAGATTCGACCTGGGCACGACAAGTATCGCGGCACCCAATGCGACCGGAGGTATCCCGGCGACACAGTTCCAGTCCAGCAGCACCCTGAGTCGTGATGGACGCTTCCTCGTCTTCATCGCTCCCGACGCGGAGTTCCTTCCGACGCCCAACCCGGCGCTGCACGTGCTTGTCCGTGATCTCGGGACCGGGACCTACGAACGCGCGAGCGAAGGCCCGAACGGGGGGATTCCGGTGTCGGTTTCTGACATCGCCATTTCTGCGGATGGGAGATACGTGGCCTTTGCTGCCACGGGCGCTCTCTTGCCTGCCGACAACAATGGTGACTACGACGTCTATGTGAAGGACCGTCTGACCGGGGCGCTCGAACTGGCGACCCTCTCTCCACTCGGTCAACCTGCGTCCTACCCTTCAAGCCCGTTTCCAACGCCACGCTGCCTCTCGGTCGACATCTCGGCGGACGGGCGTTTCGTGACGTTTTCTAGCCTCGCCTCGAATCTGGTTGTCGGCGACACGCCTGGCACCTGGGACGTGTTCTGCCGTGATCGCGTCACCGGCGTGACGGAATGCATGAATTTGGACATCATCGGCCTGCCGAGCGCCTACGGATCCGTGGTCGTGGCGCAGTCAGGCGATGGCCGATTCGTCGCGTTTCTCGACGGCTCGCCCAATCTGGTTCCGGGAGGCACGAGTGGATGGGAGCAAATCTACGTCAGGGATCGGTGGCTCGGGCAGACCGAGTTGGTGACGGTGGCCACCGGGGGCGGTCTAGCAGATGACCAGACCTTCGAGCCGGCGTTGTCCCACGACGGCCGCTACGTTGCATTCGTGTCGCGGGCTTCCAATCTCGTGGCGGGCGACTCCCCGGGCACCGCGGATGTGTTCTTGCGAGACCGTGCTCTCGGCACGACGAGACGAGTCAGCATCGGAGCGGACAACTCGAGCGTGATCACCGGTGTGTATTCGTTGCTTGGAATCTCCGCCGATGGCTCCAGGATCGCGTTTTCGGCCAATGGGTCGAACGGCGTTCCCGGCTACGCGGGCACGAGCGGCCCAGGCAGCGTCTATGTGCGGGATCTATCGATTCCGGCGACACCGATGGCGAACTACTGCGTGGCGAAGCCGTTCAGCGGGGGATGCGTGGCGGCGCTGTCGGTGACGGGGATTCCTGATACGAGCGGGGCGACGGCATTCCAGATCTCTGCGACGGGCCTGTTCGGCAGCGTGTCCGGCCTCAACGCGAGCCGCATGTCGGCGCTCGCGTGGTCCTTCGGAGCGCCGCCGCCGCCGTACACGCCGGGTTCGTTGTGCGTCGCGGCTCCCGTGCACCTGCTCCCGCGCCGACTGACGGGTTTCCTCGTCGGTTCCTGCGGCGGCTGGTACGCGGAGACGATCTCGCCGGGGCTGATGACCTCACTCGGCTGGACACCCGGCACGACGATCTACACGCAGCTCTACGTGCGCGAACCCGCCGCGGCGAACTACGCGCTCTCGCAGGGCGTGAGCTTCGTGGTGCGCTGAAAGCGTCGGCGTCGCGCTAACGCGCGAGCTTCTGCCAGCACTCGGCGATGCCCTCGCGGAGTTCGCGTTGCGGGGCGAAGCCGAGAGAGCGGAGCTTGCGGGTGTCGGGGACGCGGCGGCGGACGGAGCCGGGGGGGGCGGGGCGGGCGTCGACCTTGGGGTGGAAGCCGGAGACGTCGAAGACGAGCTTGGCGAGGTCGGCGATCTGGGTCTCGCGGTCGGAGCCGATGTTGTAGAGGCCGCCCTTGCCGTCGAGGGCGGCGCCGAGCACGGCGCGCAGGGCGCGGGCGGCGTCGTCGACGTGCAGGAAGGAGCGGGTCTGGTCGGCGCCGAAGACCGGGAAGGGGTCGACCTTGGCGCGGGCGCGCGCGAGGAACTCGGGGATGACGTGGGTGGGGCCCATGCGCGGGCCGTAGACGTTGTGGAAGCGCACGACGATCGGCGTGAAGGACCCAAGCTTCGCGGCGCCGAAGACGGCGCTCTCGCCGGCGATCTTGCTGGCGGCGTACGACCAGCGCGGCAGCGCGATGTCGTCGATCGCGAGCAGCACGTCCTCCGGCGTCGGGATCGGCGCGAGGTTGCGGTCGACGGAGGCGGCGTAGTTCTCGCTCGAGGAAGCGAAGAAGAACGTGCGGCAGCCGGACTCGAGCGCGGCGTCGAGCGCGTTGAGCGTCGTCCGCATGTTGACCGCCATCGTCTCGTAGGGATGGTCGGTGACGTACTGCACGCCGACGATCGCGGCGAAGTGGAAGTACGCGTCGAACTTGCCCGAAAGCAGGCTCTTGTCGGCCGCGAAGTCGCCGCGGCGCAGCTCGAGGCGGCCAGCGTGGCGGCGACCGAGCTCCTCGAGATCGGCGAGCCCGCCCTTCTTGCCGACGTCGACGGTCGTGACGCTGTCGCCGGCCTCGAGCAGCTGGCGCACGAGCTCAAAACCGATCACACCCGCGCCGCCGGTGACGAGATGTCGCATGGCGAGTTCCTCTAGCGCGCGCCGGCGCGTTCGTAGTCGCCGCGGCCGTAGACCTTGAGCGTGATGTCGCGCCGCACGAAGTCGGCCGCGCAAGCGTCGACGACCATGTTCCAGGGATCGATGACGATCGCACCGCTCGAGAGCTCCTTCTTGAGCAGCTCGGCGAGGAACGGGCGGTAGAGCGGGTCGGGCAGGCAGATGATCACGGCGTCGGCGCCGCGCACGACCGGCGCCGCGTCCTGCGAGACGGCGATCTCGGGGCACTCATCCCAGTGCGTGACCAGCGGGTCGTAAGCCGCGACCTTGCAGCCCTTCGCCATCAGCGCTCGACCGACGATCTCGCTCGGCGTGCTGCGTGTGTCGTTGACGCCGGGACGGTACGTGACGCCGACGAGCGCGACCTTGCGGCCCGCGAGCGCGCCCTTGAAGTGCTCCTCGACCCAACGCACGGCGCGCATTGGCATCGCTTCGTTGGTGAGGATCGCGCTGCGCGAGAACGGCATCGCGACGTCGAGCCCGAGCAGCTTCTCGGCGCCGTACTTCGCGAGCAACGCGTCCTTCGTCAGGCAGTAACCGCCGACACCGAGGCCCGGCAGCATCATGTTGTCGTGCGTGCCCTTGCGCATGCGCACCGACTTGACGATGTCGAACAGGTCGACGCCGGCGCCTTCGGCGAGCTTGGCCCACTCCTCGATGAACGCGATGTTGGTCGCGCGGTAGCTGTTCTCGAGCAACTTCGCCATCTCGGCGGCGCGCGTCGACTTGTGGCGCCAGAGCGGGAACTTCTCGATGTTGACGTACTTGGCGAGGAAGTCGCGCGCGGCGTCGGCGCTCGCGGCGTCCATGCCGGCGTAGGCGCGCCAGAAGTTGTTGACGCTGTCGAGGTAGTCGGGCCCCGGCATCACGCGCTCGTAGCAGTAAGCGAGCTTCGGCGGGTTCTTCGCGACGTCGACACCCTGCTTCTTCTGGCCTTCGCACAGCGCGGGGTACAGCACGCGATCGCACAGGCCGATCGGGAGCGTGCTCTCGACCGTCACGAGCGTGCCCGGCCGCATGTGCGCGCCGACCATGCGCATCGCGGCGGCGTAACCTTCGGTCGGGACGACGAGCTTGTCGACCTGGCCCGCGTCGCGCTGCACGTCGAGGTTGATGCACGACACGACGATGTCGGCGAGGCCGATCGAGCGCGGGTCGTTGGAGCCGACGAGGTTCTTCGAGACCGTGCAGGCCTCGTGGATCACGCGCTCGAGGCTCGGATCGTTGGCGTAGGTGGGCGAGCTGCCTTGGTCGAGGCGCGCGACCTTCGCGCGGCCGGGCTCGTCGTCGCGATCGAGGCCGATCACGAAGAAGAGCCGCTTCGACGCACCCTCGGCGCGCGCGAGGTTGCCCGCGACGGCCGTGCCGACGAAACCCAGGCCGAGCACGAGCACGACTTCCTGCCCGGCGGCCTTGGCGGCGCGGGCGCGGCTCTCGATCGAGCTGAAATCCATCCCTAGAAGTCCATTCCCAGGCGCAGCTTGAGCCCGTTCTTGACCTTGTACCAGCCGACCTTGAGGCCATCCCACACCGTCACGCCGGGGACGGCGAACGGCACGTGGATCGGGACCTCCTTGTACTTGAAGCCCGCGTGCAGGGCGCGCAGGAGCAACTCGCTCTCGATCTCGTAGCCGCGCGACGACAGCTTGAGCGTGTAGAGGCGCTCCGCCTTGAAGGCGCGGAAGCCCGACTCGGTGTCGGTCAGCCAGCGCCACGTCACGGCGAACGAGATGCACTTGAGGCCCCAGTTGCCGAACTTGTTGATCGTCGAGGTGCGCAGCGTGCCGAGCATGCGGCTACCGACGACCATGTCGACCGGACCTTCCTCGAAGGGATTCAGGAGCACCGGGATCTCCTCGGGCAGGTGCTGGCCGTCGGAGTCCATCACGATCACGATGTCGGGCTTGAACTGCTTGGAGGCCTCGACGCCCTTGATCAGCGCGTAGCCCTTGCCACGCACCATCTCGGGCTCGGGCACGGTGGCTCCGGCGGCGCGGGCGGCGGCGGCGGTGCCGTCCTTGGAGGCATCGGCGGTGACGACGACGTGGTCGACGAAGGGCAGCGTCCGGCGGACGATCTCGGCGATGCCCTTCTCGAGGTTGTACGCCGGGAGGACCGCCACGACTTTTTGGGTCCGGGGCATGGGGAAGGGCTCTTTCGTGAGGAGGGGCGAGGATTCTAGAGAGCGGGGGATCCGGGACAAGCGCGGGCTGGTTGCCCAGCGGGAGAAGTTTCCACACCAACTTGGCCGAAGCTAGCCCGAATGCGGAGTGGAGCCGGGACCCTCGGGGCCGCTACACTCCGCAAGAGTTTCCACACCCCGTCCGAACCTCCGAGTGACGCGTTCCCCATGTCTGCCCAGCCGATGGCCACCGCCCAAAACTCCATCCCGCTCACCTACAACGGCAAGACCGTGGACCTGCCCCTGCTCGAGGGCACGGAAGGCGAGGTCGCGATCGACGTCCGCAACCTGCGCGCGAAGACGGGGCTGATCACCTACGACCCCGGTTACGCGAACACGGGCGCCTGCAAGAGCTCGATCACGTTCATCGACGGCGAGAAGGGCATCCTGCGCTACCGCGGCTACCCGATCGAGAAGCTCGCGGAGAACTCGAGCTTCCTCGAGGTGGCGTGGCTCCTGATCTACGGCGAGCTGCCGACCAAGCCCGAACTCGAGGCCTTCTCCGACGAGATCGTGCACCACACGCTGCTGCACGAGAACTTCGCGCGCTTCTTCAACGCCTTCCCCAAGGACGCGCATCCGATGCCGGTGTGCGCCGCCGCCGTCGCGGCGATGGCGACCTTCTATCAGGAGCCGGAGAGCGAGGACACGATCCACAAGACGATGATCCGGCTGCTCGCGAAGATGCCGACCATCGCGGCCTACTCCTACAAGCACTATATCGGCCAGCCGTTCATCTACCCGCAGAACGACCTCGACTACTGCTCGAACTTCATGCGCATGATGTTCGCCACGCCGTGCGAGGACTTCGAGGTCGACCCGCTGTACGCCAAGGCGCTCGACCTGCTCCTGATCCTGCACGCCGACCACGAGCAGAACTGCTCGACCTCGACCGTGCGCATGGTCGGCTCGAGCCAGGCCAACCTGTTCGCCTCGATCAGCTCCGGCATCAGCGCCCTGTGGGGCCCGCTGCACGGCGGCGCCAACCAGAAGGTGATCGAGATGCTCGAGTGGATCGCGCAGAACGACGGCAACGCCGAGCGTTTCGTCACGCGCGCCAAGGACAAGAACGACACGACGCGCCTGATGGGCTTCGGCCACCGCGTCTACAAGAGCTACGACCCGCGCGCGACGATCCTGCGCAAGTACTGCGAGCAGATCCTCGCCAAGGTGCCGGCCGGCAGCCCGTCGGCGAAGCTGTTCGAGATCGCGCGCAAGCTCGAGGAGATCGCGCTGTCCGACGAGTACTTCGTCAAGCGCCAGCTGTACCCGAACGTCGACTTCTACTCGGGCGTCATCTACAAGGCGATGGGCATCCCCACGAACATGTTCACGGTGATGTTCGCCCTCGGCCGCATGCCGGGCTGGATCGCGCAGTGGCTCGAGTCGCGCCGCGACCCCGAGTTCAAGATCGGTCGCCCGCGCCAGATCTACACCGGCGCGATCAAGCGCTGATCGGAGTTCGCTTCCACACGCGCCCTCGCGTCCCGCACTTGCGGGGCGCGAGGGCGCGCGCATTCGGGAGCGCGGGGCCTTTGCAAGACGGAGGCGGAGTGCCATCCTGCGGCCATGGAGCTCCGCCTCTCGCGCCGGCTTCCCCTGTCGATGCAGCTCGTCGGAATCGACGGCGGCGCGACGCACGTGCGCGCGGTCGAGGTGGCGAC
>JABWBL010000151.1 GCA_013360535.1 Planctomycetaceae bacterium | reverse complement strand
ATGGACGGCGAGCGCCACTTCTCGACGCCCGGCCCCGGCCTCGCGACCGGAGCCGAGCTCCTGCACTCGGTCTTGCGCGCGCCCGACCGCGCGACCCCGCCGCATCCGACGGCGTGGTCGCGCGTGCGCTGATTCAGGCCTTCTTCACGGCCGCACAGAGCTCGGCTTCCTTCTCCGCCGTCAGCATGCGCGCGGCGCCGTCGAAGAGCCGCTTCTGGCGCTCCGGCGGCAGCGACTTGAACCACGCCAGCGTGTCGCTCGTGGTCTGGTCGATCGTGCGGAACTTGAGCCCCGCCTTCATCGCCGCCACGTTGCTCACGCGGTGGAAACCCTTCGATTCGCCGGCAAACGGCGCCCAGATGTGGAAACCGGCCGGCTGGTGCGCCTCGAGCACCTCGAGCGGCACCCAGCGCGGCGTCGCCTTGTTGCCCGTGCACGCGAGGCTGGCGCGGATCACCTCGCCCCAGTCGAGCTGTTTCGACGGGCTCGGCAGCGGGCCGCAGGCGTTGAAGCGACCGGTGGTCTTCTGCTCGGCGACGTGCACCATCCACTCGGCGAGGTCGCGCACGTCGATCACCTGGATCGGATCGCTCGGCGCGCCGGGCACCGCCATCTCGCCGCCCTTGTCCGCCCGCGCGGGCCAGTACGTGAAGCGATCGGTCGGGTCGCCGGGGCCGACGATGTAGCCGGGACGCACGATGCACGCGCGGCCGGGGAACGCAGCCTCGGCCGCCTGCTCGCACAGCGCCTTGAGCGGGCCGTAGTACTCGTACTGCTTGCCCATCGTCTCGAGCGTCGGATCGGGCATCGTGCCGCACTCGGCCGTCTCGTCCATGCCCTCGATGTCGTTGCGCGCGTAGCACGAGATCGAGCTCACGTAGACGTAGTGACCGACGTTCGGGGCGAGCAGCTCCGCCGAGGCCTTCACGTGGCGCGGGTAGTAGCCGCAGTCGTCGAACACGACGTCCCACTGGCGCCCCGCGAGCGACTTGATGCCCTCGCCCTTCAGCGGATCGCGATCCCCCTGCAGCTTCTCGAGCTCGGGGAACAGGCCGGGGTTGGTCTTGCCACGGTTGAAGAGCGTGATCTCGTGGCCACGCGGCGTCGCCGCCTCGACCAACGCGGGCCCGACGAAGCCGGTGCCACCGAGGATCAGGATCTTGAGCTTCTTCGGCGGCGTCGAGCTCGAGGAGGTCGACTGGCAGGCGAGGGAGTTCGCGCCGAGCAGGGCCGCGGCGGCGGAGGAGTAGGTGAGAAAGCGGCGGCGATCGAAGTTCATTTGGGGGCGTGGGAGTGGGGGAAAGGGGACGCTCAAGAGCATGCCGTCCGGGCGGCGAAAGCGCTGTCAGCGACCGGTAATCGTTGGGCGAGGGAAGCGTCGCGGCAGGCCGCTCGGCCATGGCGCGAGCCGCGGCCCGCGGGCTAGTCTCGTAGACGTGAAACGCGCCGCTTGTCTCGCGCTGCTCCTGCTCGCCCCGGCCTGCGGTGGACCCGACCCGGCGCCGCAGCGCACGGCTCCCGACGGCATGGTCTGGATCCCGCCGGGTGAGTTCGACATGGGCTCGAACGACGGCCTCCCCGACGAGCGTCCGGTGCACCCCGTGCGGCTCTCGGGCTTCTTCCTCGATGTCCACGAGGTCACCAACGCGCAGTTTCGGGCCTTCGTCGACGCGACGGGGTACGTGACGACGGCCGAGCGCGCGCCGACGGTCGAGGAGATCCTCGCGCAGTCGCCGCCGGGAACGCCGCCGCCGCCGCCGGAAGTGCTCGTGCCGGGCGCGCTCGTGCTCGACCCGACGATGGCGAACGGCTGGTGGTGGAAGTGGATGCCGGGTGCTTCGTGGCGCAAGCCCGACGGTGAGCACGAACTGCGCCCAGAGCACGACTCACATCCTGTCGTGCAGGTGTCGTGGGACGACGCGCAGGCCTATGCGAAGTGGGCGAAGAAGCGCCTGCCGACGGAGGCCGAGTGGGAGCGTGCGGCGCGAGGCGCTCTCGACGGGCAACGCTACGTGTGGGGCGCGGAGCGCAACCCGGAAGGCCGCGAGCTCGCGAACATCTGGCAGGGCCGTTTTCCCGAGAAAAACACGGTCGCGGACGGCTTCGCGGGCACGGCGCCTGTGAAGTCGTTCCCGGCGAACGGCTTCGGCCTGTTCGACATGGCGGGCAACGTGTGGGAATGGACGGCGGACTGGTATCGGCCCGACGCGTACTCGAAGACGCCCGCGGACGCGCTCGATCCGAAAGGGCCCGCCGACAGCTTCGACCCGCAGGAACCCGGCGTGGCGAAGCGCGTCACGCGCGGCGGCTCGTTCCTGTGCAGCGACAACTACTGCATCGGCTACCGGCCGAGCGCGCGCATGAAGTCGAGCCCGGACACGGGGCTCTTCCACACCGGCTTCCGCTGCGCGCTCGACCCGTGAATGCGCTCCGGCGATCGTGCGTAGGCGCGGGCTTCCTCCGGAGAATCCGACGATGACCACCGCCCGTCCCGATTGGCCGAAGCTCGCCCTCGCCCCGCGTCAGATTCCGCTCGGTGCCTGGCTCGGGATCCGCTTCGGGCAGACCCTGGCGCAGGCGGGCTTCGCGTTCCTCGTCTTCAGCCTGTTCCCGATCCTCGTGTTCCTGCGGCACGCCGACATCGCGGGCCTGTGGCGTTACGACGGCGAGCTCGAGACGACGACCGGCCGCGTGACGGCGGTCGAGCGCACGAGCGCGAGCCAAGGTGGCGGCAAGCACCGCCGCGGAACACCGGTGCAACGCATCGAGTTCGAGTTCGAGCGCGGCGGCGAGCGCCTGTCGGGCGTGAGCTACGGCGCCGTCTTGCCGCCGGAGCTCGGCTCGACCGTCAAGGTCGAGATGCCCGCCGGAGAGCCGCAGTTCGCGCGCATCGAGCACCTGCGCTCGGACCTGTTCGGCCCGGAATCGCTGATGGTGCTGCTGTTTCCCGCGTTCGGGCTCGCGGCGCTCGCGCTGTCGCAGTGGCACGCGACGAAGGAGCTCGCGCTCGCGCGCAACGGTCACTCCGCGCTCGGTCGCACGCTCGAGATCGAGCGGCGCAAGTTCCGCCGCCGCCGTCGTTCGTTCAACGTCGCCTACGAGTTCGAGATCGAGGGCCGCACCATCCGGGACGACGACGCGACGCAGCGCGAGCACGTGTACGCGGACCCGCGCGGCTTGCGGATCCTCTACGACGCGCGCGAGCCGGAGAACCACTGGGTCGTCGACGACGCTTCGCTTCCGCTCGTCGTGGACGCCATGGGACGCATCCAGTCGCCGCCCGCGGGCAAGCTCGCGCTGCGTTTCGTGCTTCCGGCGCTGTTCCTGCTCTCGCTCGGCGGCTGGTGGCTCTACTCGCTCGTCACCTGAGCTCGCGCGCGAGCAACTCCGCGATCTCCGCGTCCTCGCTCGCCTTCGGACCCAGAGCCCGCTTCAATCGCTCGAGCGCCACTCCGCGTTCCACGCCCTGCGCGCGCAGCGTCGTGAGCCACGCGGCCGCAAGCTGCACCGAATGCGCGCCATCGAGCTCCGCGAAACGCGCCGCGACCGTCGCGTCGGTCGTCTTCGGCGCAAAAGCCGAGGCCGCCGAACCCGGACTCGTGTAGCCGTTGCCGTCGCGATCGATGAACATCGGATTGGTCGCGGCGAGCGTGTACTTGTTGAGCGACGGCCACGCGGGCGTGTCGATCGCTTCGCCTTCGACCACCGCGACGATCCACGCGTCGTTGCGTGCGGCGAGCGGCACTTCCACGCGCAGCGTGCGGTCGAGAGCCTTGCCGTCCGTGCGCTCGAGCTCGAGCGTCGCCGCCGCACGCCCGTTGGCGAACACCGTGACCTTGCGCGGATGGATCCAGCCCGGCGCCTGCACGCGCAGGTCGAAGACGAACGGCGCGGCGTCGCTCGAACGGTCGAACGTGAGCCCCATCGCGGGTCGGCCGTCGACGAGCGCGGTGGCAAAGATGCCGAGCCCGATCGACGTGCGGCCCTCGCGGATCGCCGCGCAGGCTGCGCTCACGTCGATCGCCGCGGGATCGTCGGTGGAACTGGGGATCCACGTGCGGCCCTGACCGACCGGCTCTCCCACGGTGTGCGAGTCCGATGAGCCGACCGCGAAGAGGCGCACGCCGCGGTTGAGCAGCGCGAACCAGTCGCGGAAGAGCGCGAGGGCGTCGAGTTCCTCCGTGGTCGAGTTGATCATTTCCGTCGCGTCGACCGGCAGCTCGAGCGGCGGATCGAAGCGCCCCGTCAGGCGGTCGAGGTGGTGGTGGCCGAAGGGGCTGTCGGTGGTACTCGGCCAGCGCGGATGGTTGAGGATCACGGCCTGCGCGCCGAGCTCGCGCATGCCTTGCACGATCGTGACGATGTCGCGCGAGCGGAACGGCGCGCGTGGCATGGCTGGATCGAACGGGAAGCCGTTGAAGTGCCCGATGTCGGTCGTCACCTCGTTGCCGACGACCGGCGTGTACCAGCGCTGGAGGCCCAATTCCCGCTGGAAAATGCCGTAATCGGTCTGGTGGTTGTGGTCGGTGGCGACCGCGAGCTCGACGCCTTCGCCCGCGAGCGTCACCTGCCGTTCGAGCGCACTCGCGTCGCCGTGGCCGGAGAACTGCAGCGTGTGGAGGTGCGTGTCGCAGGCGACGAAACCTGCGGTGTCGACCTCGCGGCGCAGCGCGAGCTCGAGGCTCGCGGGTGAAGCCCCGAGCGTGACGGCGGAGCTCGCCAGGCTCCACTCGCTGCCCCGCGTCGCGAAGCACGCGTACGTGCCGCGCGGAAGCTCGACAGTGGCCTCGCCATCGAGGTACAGCACTCCGTCGCGCGTGGCGGTCGCCGCCGGCGTCGCGAACAGGAGCAGCGGCTTCGTGCCACCTTGCCCGACGAGCGTCACGCGCGCGGGCAAGGGACTCGCGTCGCTCGCGTCGACAACCCGGATCGAGAGCTTCTGGAGGTCGAACACCTCGCGCGCCGAGCGTTCGACGAGCCGCACGTCGCCGATCACGACATCGTCCGTCGGCGTGTCAGGCACGAACGAGACTCGGTTCGTTCCGTCGCGCAGCGAGCCCGCCGGCAGCGAGTACCAGCGCTCGACCAGCTCCGCCCCCGGCACGAGGCGCGCCACCTCCTTGCCGTTGACGACGATTCGCCAGACGTTGTCGATGCTCCGCTGGCGCACATACAGCATCCAGTCCGTTGCATGGGTGCGCGACTCGAAGTCGATGTCCAGCCGCTGGCCTTCGGGGTCCGCGGGGGCTTCCGTCCACTCGGGCGTGCGGTCGTTGCCGAGGTGGTGCAGCCGCGCGTCGAGCGCGCGGCCGGGGCGGGGATCCTGGAGGCTGGCGGCGGCGAGCAGGCCGAGCGCTCCAACGGCGAGGACGAGCCGGATTCGCATGGCTCGAGAGACTAGCCATTCGCGGCGAGAGTTCCGCGGTCTCGAGAGCGGCGTGGGGCGAGCGCGAGCCGCGCGTGTGTGTCACAATCGCGCGCCCCGCCCCTCCCAAGGCCCGATGCGCACACCGTTCCTCACCGCGCTCTGCGGACTCATCCTCGCGTGCGTCGCACGTGCCCAGGAATTCGGGACTTGGCACGTGCTCGGCCGCTTCGAGAGCGCGTTCGACAAGAACAGCACCGCGGCGCCGCTCCCGCCGGAGAAGGCGCTGAAGCTGATGAAGCTCGGCGAGGCCGGGCCGGACCTCGCCGCGACGTTCGACGGCATGGACAAGCAGCCGGTGGCGTGGAAGAAGCTCACCGACGACCTCGCGCGCAACCAGCTCGACGTCGGCAAGCTCGACCTGAACGCACTCTGTCCGCCGCCGCCGTCGCGCAAGGGGAACGTCGACAACGCGGTCGTGTACCTCTACCGACGCATCGACGCCGAGCGCGAGATCAAGCTGCCGGCCTCGCTCGGCAGCGACGACGGCGTGCGCGTGTGGCTCAACGGCGAGCTCGTCATCGACCACCACGTCGCGCGCGGCGTCGTGCCCGAGGATGACTCGCTCGTGCTCGCGCTCGCTCCCGGCACCAACCACCTGCTCGTCAAGGTCGCCAACCTCAACGGCGCCTTCGGCTTCCAGATCCAGCCGCGCACGCGCATCTCGCAGCAGGCGATCAACGACGCGATCGACCGCGGCTGCCAGTTCCTGATCCGCGAGCAGCTCGTCGACGGTTCGTGGGGCTGCTGGGAGCACTGGGGCGCGGGCCACGCGGCCTACGTCGCGTACACGCTCGTGAAGTGCGGCGTCAACCGCGACCACCCGGCGGTGCGCATGGCGCTGGCGCTGCTCGACCACCGCGCGCTCGACACGACCTACGCGCGCGCGACGGCGATGCTCGCGCTGGCGGCGCGCGGCGACGCGGACTCGCGCGAGCGCATGCAGGGCCTGCTCGCCGAGCTCGTCGCGACGCAGACGACCTCGGGCCTGTGGGACTATCCCGTCTATCCCGGCGGCTCGAAGCTCCCGATGGACATGTCGAACACGCTCTACGCTGCGCTCGCGCTGCGTGCGGCGAGCGAAGCGGGGCTCGAGATTCCCGCCGACGTCTGGACGAAGCTCGCCGGCGGAGTGCTGCGCTGCCAGGAGAAGCCCAAGCCGATGCCGGACGGCTCCAAGCGCCAGATGGCGGGCTTCGGCTACCGCATCGCCGAGGGCGCGTTCGGTTCGGTGACGACCGCGGGCGTGTCGGTGCTCGCGATCTGCGAGCAGGAAGGCGGCTCGCGCCTGCAGGCGGCGGTCAAGGCCAAGGTCGGCCCGGCGAAGGAGCTGGGCATGAACTGGCTCGAGGCCCACCTGCAGTGGTCGAACAACCCCGGCCACGGCATCGGCCACCACTACTTCTGGGTGTACGGCATCGAGCGCGTCGGTGCGCTGATGGGCACCGAGAAGATCGGCCAGGTCGAGTGGTACTGGGACGGCGCGGCGTACCTCGTGCGGTCGCAGAACGGCGACGGCTCGTGGAACCCCGAGAATTACGTCGACCACCAGTACCTCGACACGTGCCTTGCGCTGCTGTTCCTCAAGCGCGCGACGGCGCGTGGCTCGGGCGAGAGCTCGAAGGCTGGCGTGTTCGAGACCGCGGACAAGCAGGCGGACGTGCAGCTGCGCGCGACCGGCGACACGCCGCTCACGATCTGGGTGAGCGGCATCGGCGACGCGGCCAACGCGCGCCTGATCGGCGAGGGCGGCGACCTGCAGCTCGAGCGCATCGAGTACCTCGCACGCTTCGACACGGACAAGGGCGAGCCCACGCTGCTCGGCGCCGTCACCGCCGCGCCCGCTCGCCGCGGGGAACTGCAGCGTTTTGCGCTGCGCCACAGCTTCGACCGCCGCGGCACGTGGCAGCTGCGTGCGCGTGTGCACCTGAAGGAACCGGCCACCGGCGCCGCGACCACGCTCGAGTCCCCCGACCTCGCGGTGCGCATCGACGGCGTGATCGACCCGGCCAAGCTCGAGTACGCGGCCGACCTCGGGCGCAACCTGTTCTACGGCGCGAAGGTGAAGGCCGAGAGCTCGTCGGTCGACGGCGGCGACGCGCCCCACCACGCCTTCGACGGCAACCACAAGTCGCGCTGGCGCTGCGCCCGCGACGACCGCAACCCGTGGCTGCGGGTGACGCTCGAGCGCCCC